>JASHSL010000557.1 GCA_030040855.1 Terriglobales bacterium | reverse complement strand
GTAAATTCCGCGTCGCTCTATGGTACCGGTCAGCTCCCCAAATTCGCCGACGATTCGTTTCGAGTACCGCAAGCCGACAAGGATTTATGGCTGATTCCAACCGCCGAAGTTCCACTCACCAATCTGTACCGCGACGAAGTGCTCGAGGCCGAGCGCCTGCCCATCTGCCTGACGGCCTACACACCCTGTTTTCGCAGCGAAGCCGGTTCCTACGGAAAGGACGTGCGCGGAATCATCCGCCAGCACCAATTTCAGAAGGTGGAGCTGGTGCGGTTCTCCCGTCCGGAGACTTCTTACGACGAACTGGAGCAGCTGACCCTCGATGCCGAGGACGTGCTGAAGAAGCTGGGGTTGCATTATCGCGTCATGGTGCTGAGCACGGGAGACATGGGGCCGTCTTCGGCCAAGACGTATGACCTGGAGGTGTGGTTGCCCGGACAACAGCTGTTTCGCGAGATCTCCTCGTGCTCCAATTTCGAAGCCTTTCAAGCGCGGCGGGCGAACATCCGCTATCGGCCGGAAGGCAAGGGCAAGCCCGAATTCGTGCATACGCTGAATGGCAGCGGGTTGGCGGTTGGGCGCACTTGGGTCGCCATCGTGGAGAATTATCAGCAGGCCGATGGCACGGTGTTGGTCCCAGAGGCGCTTCGGCCTTACATGGGTGCCGAACGCCTTGCTGCGAAGAAGTTTTAGCCGAGGGGGCTGCGGACGTGGCAGAATCATGACAGAGCCAGGGCCACCAATGCGGAAGCCGGCTACCGAAGGGGTTAGCTGCACATGAACTGGAATAGGGTCGAGGCTAATGCGCCGGCGGTTTCAAAGCCTACGGCTCCCCTGGCCGGAGTGTGGCGCACCCTGCGCAGCTATGTCTTGTGGTCCCACGAGCGCGGCAGCGTGCAATACGACGTGATGGTCACGCTGATCTTGTTATTTGTGTTTTTCTCGCCTAAGCTCATCAATTTCAAGGACAAACCCGTCGATCACAATCCTCATCCCACGGGAGTGGTGGTCCTGCCCGATGGCCAAGGAGGGCTGATCTATCAAGTGGAGGGTTCCGCGGTAGCGGGGGAGGATGAAGACACTCGGAGAGGCGAATTGCTGGCAATCATTGAACCAATTTCCGGGGAGGTCACCATCACCAAAGTCGAAACGGTGCGCGACCCATCCGGACGCGTGGCGCATTACAAGGTCTGGGTAGAACGCAAATAGCGATTGGGGCTTCGATCCCGATGAGCGTGCCAAGACGATTTCCCTGCGGCATGGCCATGCTTACCATGGCGGCAATGGTGTGGGCCGTGCCGGCCTGGACACGGCAAACCAACGCTCCTTCCCCTTCGTCGGCAGCGAACCGAGGGGAACGGACTTCGTTGGTAGACGCCATAGATGAGTTGCCAGCAGTCGAAACGGTCTGGGTGACTGCAGGATTTGATCTGGTCTCTCAGGTTGTCGCTTCTTCCGCAACCTCGGCTCCACCGGCTGCGCCGGCCGGCGCAAAACCCGGGCAAGAGACGGCGAACTCGGGCGGCGAGGCCGAATCGGAAGCAGAACTCAGGCGCGTGATCGCGCTGATGGATCGCGCGGCAAGCAATTTTGACACCGCGCAGGCTAAATTTGTCTGGACCCAGTACACCTCGGTGGTGAACGAGACGGACGTACAAAAGGGCACGGTGTATTTCCGCCGGGTTGGCCGGCAAGTGGAGATGGCCGCCGATGTTACTGAACCGACCCCCAAACAGGTGGTGTTTGCCGACGGCAAAGTTCAGCTCTATCAACCCAAAATCAATCAATATGCGCAGTATGATACGGGGAGTCATCAGGACTTGGTCGAGAGTTTCTTGGTGCTGGGTTTCGGCGGCAGCGGCCAGGATATGCTGAAGTCGTTCACTGTGAGCTATTTAGGTCGAGCAACCATGGACGGCGTTGCAGTGGCAAAACTGGACTTGGTTCCCAAATCGGAGAAAGTGCGCAACACCTTCGAACACATTGAATTGTGGATCGATCTGGCAAGGGGAGTCTCGCTCGAGCAGAAGCTGTTTGCGCAAGACAACGATTATCGCCTGGCGAGCTATTCCGATATCCGTCTCCACGAGAAGATTCCCGACAGCGCTTTCAAGCTCAAGAATGGAAAACAATCGGTGCTTCCCCAAGATCGGACCCTGAGCGAGGCGAGCCGCTCGCAAGCAAGCCGATGAAAACAAATCAGGGAAGATAAAAGCTGAAAAACAAACGGCCGGGCGTTATACTCGGTAGTGCGCATGCGATTCCAAAAACGACCGAGCAAATTTTGATGGCCAAGGTTTTTACCATTCCCGTTGCTCCCAAGCCTCCCCGTCGCCGGGAACGCAATCCGGATCCGCGCTACGTTGAAGGCCAGCGCTTGCTGGTCGAGGCGATGAAATATCTGACCCAGGCCGATCCGGTGGGCAATCGATCGGCCATCGAATTGCTTTCCGAGCACGTTCGCACGCGCTTTCGCATGACCGACTCCCCACTTGGTCAATAAGGATCGCATCTGATCGAACCTGCGGCGCGGCTGTCGCTCGTTCTCCCGGCGGGAAGCGCGATTCCGCGAAAGGCTGGCTGCAAGCAGAATCACTACCGGATAAAGCTCGAGCGTATAGCGACTTTCCGGATTTTCAAGCGTGCCCAAGAAAGCCGATCGCAAAATCACAAAGCCGAGGAGCAGGCCGCGATAGGGTACCTGCTGTCTGCGCACCAAAGCGAGGATGGCAGCGGCCAGATAAAGAAGATTGACGATGCCGAAAACGATCATCACCGCGAGCCATTGCGGCTCCTCGTCAAACTCCCACCAGCGGCGATTGCAGGGCAGTATTTCGGTTCGCGGCCGCAACCACATACTCGCGATCCGCAACGACGGGAGCCAAACCCAGTAGCGCCAACCATCCTGCCGGATGCGCTCCTCGGCCAGTCGTTCGAATCTAGAGTCCAGTTCGGGATTGATCTCTAAGCGCCGATTGTAGTCATCGAGCAACCGCCTGGTCTCCTGCTCCTCGTCGGGGCTGTCGAAAGCGCGGATTGGCAGGTAGCTCGAATCGATCGGGTTTCCCGGCACCGCCCAGTAGATTTCTTCGGTGGAGGCGTAGTCGGCGATCCAGGTTTTCATCCATCGTTCAAAGCCTCGGGGTACGAATGCGTATGCCTGATTGGCGTAACGCGGGGCGAGCGGCTGAAATACGTGCAAGGTATGCCAATTGCGGATTGTCCAGGGAACCAGCGGCAGGAGGGCGGATATCGCTAGAACCAAGCCGGCACGGAGCAAGGATTCGACCTCGTAGGCGCGGGTTTTTGGCGGGACCGGGCGAGCGAGTCGACGAGCGATCAGGGCTGCAAGATAAAGCTCAATGGCGATCGGCAACAAGGCGCCGTCGGGCCGGAACAGCATGGCCCCGCCACAGGCCAGCCCGCAGGCAAACCAGCGCAGTCCGCGAGCATCCTCAAAGCCGTTGATCGCGAAATCCAGGGCCAGCACGGTGAAGAATACTTCCCAGGTTTCGGTGAGTGCGGCCCCGGCAAAATTTGCCAGAAATGGGCACAGGGCGCTCAGAAGGAATGCTGCTTTGGCGGCCCGCGGGGAAAGCAAGCGGCAAGCGAGATCGGCAATGACCAAACAGGTCGCCAAGTCGACGACCAACTGGACCAGAAGCACGGCGCGGTAGTGCTCCGTGCCGAAGATGGCAAATACCAGCGCCAGAAAACCCGGATACCCCGGCAGCCGGATATCGGTGGGGGAGATTCGGGCGGGGCCGCTCAAGCCGTAGATTCCGTGTTGCAGCCAGTTCTTGGCGATATCCCCGTAGACCAAGGAGTCCGCGGTGATGGCCGGAACCCCTAAGATAAACAGAAGGCGAAGGGCTATCGCCGCCAAGGTTGCGAACAGGAAAAACTCGGGGTTCTTGCGCACAAGCTCGCGCACCCCCGCACTATAGCGTGTTTTCCTGGTTCTGGCAGCTGGCGCAGCGCGAAAGCAAGCCGCCCAAGCTGTGCGCGTGTCGTTGACCCTGCTTACCACAGGGCTTTAGGATGGAAGCGGCTTAAGTCGAATGGCGCAACCCGTTTTCTTCGATCCCCTCAACTCTCGCTGGAGGCGACTGCGGTGGTTGTTCGACGCCCTCGCCGTCACTTTCATGCTGCTGGTGAGCTTTTTTATTTACAACGTCTTACATGACGAAGCACTGCCCACCTTGCTTTGGAAGACGGAAACCAAACCTTACCATGGGTTGCGGGACACGGAGAGAGAAAAGGCCAAAGAGCGGCGACGGCTGGCGGCGTTGCGACGCGGCCAGCATAGGATGCAGGGACTGCCTTCGCAGTTGATGCTCGGACCGGAGGAAGGAGTTCGGGCCGCCTTTTACGTTCCCTGGGACGCCGCCAGTTTTTCTTCCTTGCGGGAGTACGCCCGCCAGATCGACCTGTTGTATCCGGAATGGTTGCACGTAGTCACAGGCGAAGGCAAGTTGCAAACCATTGATGAGCAGACGGGGAATTTTCTCGACGTCATTCAGGGCTCCTTTGTCCGCCCGGTCGATGATAAAGTGATGCCCTTCCTCAAGTCGGAAGAAACCGCGCTCGAAGTCTACCCCATGGTCAACAACTCCGATGGCACCAATTGGGTCGACATCAGCCGTTTCCTCAATGATCCCCAGGCGCGCACCCGCTTTCGGCTCGAAGTCGCAGCCTTTCTCGCCACCGACAAGTATCGTGGATTGATGGTCGATTTCGAGCAGTTCCCGAAGAGCGGGCAGCCGGGGTACAACGCCCTGCTCGAAGAACTCTCTCACGATCTCCACGCCCGGGGAGAGAAGCTGTACGTGAGCGTTCAGCCGCATAACGAAGATTTTGATTACGGGCGGATCTCTCGCGCCGCCGATGGCGTGATCGTCATGGACTACGACGAGCATTTTCCCGGCGGCACTCCGGGCCCGGTGGCTTCTCAGGACTGGTTTGTCGAGAGCCTGGAAACCGCCAAGAAGTTGGTCCCGCGGCAGAAACTGATTTGTGCCATTGGCAACTATGGCTATGACTGGGTCGAACGGACTAAGCGGGGTACGGTGCCCCCGGGCACGAAAGACACCAATTCGAGCGTCCAGGTGTCCTGGCTCACGGCAAGAGATTCCGATGAGGACGTCGATTTCGACGGAGACAGCCTCAATCCTCACGTCAGCTACATGGACGAGCACAATCTCCGCCATGACATTTGGTTTCTCGACGCAGTTACGGCGCTCAATGAAATGAGGGCGGCCCAAACCCTAGGAGTGGATACCTTCGCGCTGTGGCGACTGGGTTCGGAAGATCGCTCGCTATGGAAGGTCTGGGATGTGCCGGGCGATGCCAATGCGGTCGACAAATTAAAGGACGTTCCACCGGGTGACGACGTCGATATGGAGGGGGATGGGGAGATTTTTAGGATCGAAGCGGAACCTTCGCACGGCAAGCGCACTCTGACCGTGGACCAAACTTCCGGACTGATTACCGACGAGGACTTCGACCCTTTGCCGGAACCGTACCGGGTGGCGCGCTACGGTTACAATCCCGGCCAGGTGGCCATCACCTTCGATGATGGTCCCGACCCGGAATGGACCCCCAAGATTCTCGACGTGCTGAAGCGGGAGCACGCGCCGGCCACGTTTTTCCTCATCGGTTTGCAGGCAGAGAGTTTCGCCGGCATCACCTCGCGCATCTATCGCGAGGGGCATGAGATCGGCAATCACACCTTCACCCATCCCGACATCAGCAACATCTCGCGGGCTTTCGTCGAACTCGAAATCAATTTGACCGAGGAGCTGTTTGCCAGTCGTCTGGGAGTGCATACGATTCTGTTTCGTCCGCCTTACTCGATCGATCAGGAACCGGACACCACCGATCAGGTGCGGCCCCTGAAGACGGCGCAAGACATGGGCTACATCCTTGTGGGCGATAAGATCGATCCCAATGATTGGCAGGACAATCCCCGGCCAACCGCGGCGGAGATTGCCGAGCGAGTGATCTCTCACCTGCCCCCGTGCGGCACCGACATTCGCTTCTGCGGAAGCATCATCCTGTTGCACGATGGTGGAGGCGACCGCCGTCAAACCGTTTTGGCGCTGCCCGCCATTATCGAGGGCATCCGCGCCAAAGGACTCAGCATCGTCCCTCTCTATCAGTTGATCGGAAAAACCAAAGCCGACGTCATGCCGGCCTTGTCGGCAAACCAGCGCTGGGCGGCCCGCGTGGACTGGATTGGTTTCGCGCTCTGGACCTTTGTCAGCAAGGGGATTGTCTGGATCTTCTTCCTGGGCGACCTGCTGATGACCGGACGCTTGCTGTTTGTCGGCGCCTTGGCTGTCGCCGACCGCTTGCGGCAACGGCGGTTCCCCAACGCGATGGAGGCGGCCTATTACAAGCCCTCGGTGGTGGTCTTGATTCCCGCCTACAATGAAGAGAAGGTGATCGAGCGCACGGTGCGGGCGGTTCTGGCCTCCGATTATCCCGACTTGCGGGTCATCGTGATCGATGACGGATCCCACGACCGGACGCTCGAAGTGACCCGCCGCGCCTTTGCTCGCGAGCAATCCACCGGCCGCGTCTTGGTTTTGACCAAGCCCAATTCGGGCAAAGCCGACTCGTTGAACTACGGACTTCAATACGTGCACGATGAGGAGATTTTTGTCGGCATCGACGCCGATACGGTGGTCACTCCCCAGGCCATTTCTCGACTGGTTCCGCACTTTCTCAATCGCAAGGTAGCCGCCGTGGCGGGCAATGCCAAAGTGGGCAATCGGGTGAATCTGTGGACGCGCTGGCAAGCCCTCGAGTACATCACCAGCCAGAATTTCGAGCGCCGGGCCTTGAACATGTTGGGCGCCGTCAGCGTCGTGCCCGGGGCGATTGGCGCTTGGCGAACGGCGGCGGTGCGCGCGGCTGGCGGCTACCACACCGATACGGTTGCCGAAGATGCCGATCTGACCATGGCCCTGCTCGAGCGCGGTTACCGGATCGAATATGAAGACCTGGCGCTGGCCTATACGGAGGCTCCCACCAATGCCAACGGACTCATGCGGCAGCGCTTTCGCTGGTCGTTTGGCATCCTGCAGTCGGTTTGGAAGCATCGTGCCGCATTTGCCCGAAAGGGTGTGCTCGGCTGGGTGGCGCTGCCGAACATCGTTATCTTCCAGATCGTGATGCCCTTGGTCTCCCCTTTCATCGATCTCATGTTCGGAGTCGGGTGCGCGTGGTATTTCCTGCAGAAGCATTTTCATCCCGATTCCACCGATCCTACAGACTTCAAGCGGCTGGTGTTGTTCTTTGCCGCCTTCTTAATCATCGATTTCGTCATCTCGGCCATCGCCTTCGCCCTCGAGCGTCGCCAGGCGGAAGCCAAAGAGGATGTTTGGCTGCTTAGTCAGGTCTGGCTTCAGAGGTTCGCCTATCGCCAGTTGTTCTCGCTGGTGCTGGGTAAGACCCTGAAACGGGCCATTGAAGGTCGGCGCTTCGCCTGGGACAAGCTGGAACGGACAGCTGCCCTGAGCTACGACGTGGCGGACAGCCGGGAGTCGGAGAAAGTAGAAAAGTAGGGCGACACAACTCCTGGGGGCGCGCCGATGCGGGCCGCGAGGAACCCCCCGAAGACGCCAACCGTGCGGGTGCTACAATGAGGGCTTGCGCTTCTTCTCCTAACATCCATCGCGGGCGGAGGTGTATATATGGCAACCATTGAGGCTTCCGTCCGGCCACAAGCTCGGCGGCACGACGGCCGGTTCGAGAATGAGTGGCCGGTCGACTTCGGCCAGGAAGAGAACGCGCGCAAGATGCGCGCCGCCATCGAGAAAGTGTCCAGCCAATTGGGCCGCGAGTACGATCTCCGGATCGGCGGCAAACGGATCCGAACCAGGGACAAGATCAGATCTTTCAACCCGGCTCGGCCATCCCAGGTCGTGGGTGTGCATCAGAAGGCGGACAAAGAACAGGTGGAGCCGGCGATCGAAGCGGCCCACAAGGCCTTCGCCTCCTGGAGTCGTACCTCCGTCGAGGAGCGGGCCAACTTGCTGTTCCGGGTCGGAGATCTCCTGCGCGAGCGCAAGTTCGAATTCATGGCCTGGCTCGTCTTCGAAGTGAGCAAGAACTGGGCGGAGGCCGACGGCGACATCGGCGAGACCATCGATTTTTGTGAGTACTATAGCCGCGAGGCTCTGCGGCTCTCGCAGGTCGAGACCGATGTGCAGCTTCCTGGGGAGCACGATCGGCTGCTGTACATTCCTTTAGGCGTCGGAGCCGTCATTCCACCGTGGAATTTCCCCTGCGCCATCATGGCGGGCATGACCCTGGCGTCGATCGTTTCCGGAAATACGGTCATTCTCAAGCCGTCGAGCGATGCGCCCACCGTCGCGGCGCAGTTTGTCGAGCTGCTCGAAGAGGCGGGGCTTCCCGA
>JASHSL010000556.1 GCA_030040855.1 Terriglobales bacterium | reverse complement strand
TGTCACCCCGACGGAACGATGATCATCGCTGACGGCGCTGCCGTCATCAGGCTAAGCTAGCTGGAACAGGTTCACGCGCATCGATGAATCGCTTCGCCGCATTCGGAGTCGTCGGTGGTTCCGGCAGCACCGCGAAAGCTGTGGCAAAGGAGCTGCGGCGTTCTACTAACAAGCAGATTCTTATCGGTGCACGTAATCTCGCAAGTGCAGAAACCGTTGCCGCGGATCTCGGTGTCGCAGTGTCAGGGGTGCGAGTCGACATCCGCGACGCGCGGTCGCTAGAGGACTTCTGCGGTCGCTCCTGCATTGTGGTCAACTGCGGCGGACCGGTTTACGAACTGCAGGACCTGGTAGCCCAGGCCGCGCTGCGAACCCGGAGCCACTACGTCGATGTTGCCGGCTTGACGGTGGTGCGGGAAAGCATGATGCCGCACCATCAGGAGGTCAGTGATTGCGGATTGTCGTGCGTGGTGTCTGCCGGATGGCTTCCGGGGATGTCAGAGCTGCTGCCCGCGTACTCCTTTGCATTGGCGAAAACCAGGATGGATGCCGTTCAGTCCGTGACCATCCATTTTGGCGATTCTGGCGAGTGGTCGAAGACGGCGCTGTGCGATGCGGCGTGGTATCTGCGCAAGTTCGGGCGGCGCCGACCAAGGTACGTGCACGATGGCGAATGGATTCGCGCCAGGCTGTCTGAGGTTCTAGTTGAGAAGGACATCGGAAGTCCCATGGGCCGTTGCTTGTTCTCTATGTCGTGCCTTCCTGAAATGGCGGAACTGATGGGCCGGTTGCCAGCCTGTGATGTGCGTGCCTTCACTTATCTGCCGAGCCGCCGTACCGCTATAGTTGGCTCTTTGATCGCGCTGCTGCCCATGCCGATCGAGCTTGCCGTCTCGATCTTGCGTCCGGCCCTTCGCGCTCAATCATTACCGGTTGGCGGATTCAACGTCGTCGAGATTCGGGGTCGTTGTGGACCGCATGATGTGTTGCATCGCCATCAGTTGATCTTCGAGAGGGGTCGCGAGTACTGGATGAATGCGGTGGTTGCGGCGACTGTGGCGCGCTTGATCTCCGAAGGCCGAGGCGTCAAAGCGGGCGTGCATTTCCTCGTCGATGCGGTCGATCCAATTACGTTCGCGACGGAGCTGCAAACGGTGGGAGTAACGGTTAAGCAATCCTTCAGCCAAAGTGAGCGAGTGGCGGCCAGATGATTGGGTTTAACAAAAACGATTACATGCAAAACTGTCCTCCGCAGAACTCAACCGCGATTTATCACCAAGCTTGGCGGCGAGTAAAATTATCCGCATGCTCCCGTGAGCAGGTGCCAAGCCAACGCAGGCACAAGCCGAGGTGAAGGATGTCAACCACGGTGGGTTTGACTGATCTCGTAGAGTACACAGACTGGGAACGCCAGAAGTGGAAGGCATGGCTGATGACTCAGGGCGATTCTGTGCTTGCGCTGAGCGCCGGTCCGCATGGTGATGGTCGCTTTGACAGCGTAGGTGACCTGATCAAACACATCTTTTCAGCGGAAAAACGGTACGTCGACAGGCTTTCGGACCGTCCGCTTACGGATCCCGCTACCATCCCGGTCGACCGCCTCGAAGGATTGTTTGGGTTCGGCCAGAGAAGCCGGAAGGATCTGCGTAGCTTCATCGACGCCCTGCCCGCGTCGGCATGGGACGTACCGCACGAGTACAACATCCTGAACTTCACAGTCCAAGCCACGCCAAGGAAGATTATTGTGCACGTGTTGATGCACGAGATTAGGCATTGGGCGCAAATCGCCACCGTGCTGCGCTTTAACGGACTAACTACGGGCGAAATGCACGATTTTCTCGTCAGCCCTGCCTTAAGCGGGGGCCAGCCTTGCCCTCAGACGCAATGACCGAAGAACCATCACCAGCGTTGCCTAGCCAGCCCCCAGCCGCGGGTGGCCGGCCCGAATACAACGACGCGTGGTTTGCCATGCAACTGTCGTTGCTTTTCGGCCTTTTGATGTTGGCCGGGAAAACCACAGCTTATTTCCTAACGGGATCGTCGGCGATCTTGGCTGACGCCGCCGAATCCATCGTTCATGTGGTCGCGGTGGGCTTTGCTGCCTTCAGTCTGCGGCTGGGTGCAAAACCAGCTGCCCCCAACTTCCTGTACGGATATGAACGCATATCGTTCTTCTCTGCAGGGTTTGAGGGAGCAATGATCATGCTGGCGGCGATCACGATTATCGTGATGGCCATACGGGAATGGCTGTCTGGATTGCGACTGGGAAATCTAGGGGCAGGCACGCTTTTGGTTCTGGGGGCAGCAATTCTCAACGCCGTTCTGGGATGGTACTTGGTGATGACTGGACGTCGAGTCCACTCGCTGATTCTAGAAGCTAACGGTAGGCATGTGTTGGCGGACAGTTGGACGAGCTTCGGCGTCATCGGTGGTCTCGTGCTTGTGATCCTGACAGGATGGAAACCGTTCGATCCCCTCATCGCGATTGCCGTAGCCTTGCACATCCTCTGGTCGGGCGCGCGACTGATTGGCCGTTCGGTTCGGGGATTGCTGGACTATTCGGATCCCCATGCAGGCCACCTAATCCGACAGAAGTTGGATGCGATTTGCTCGGAGGTCGGAGTGGCATACCATGGCGTACGCTTCCGCCACACTGGCTATCGGCAGCTGATCGAAGTACACCTGCTTTTCCCTCGACAGACTCCACTCGGGGATGCCCACAGGGTAGCCACCCTGGTTGAAGAGCGCCTGCCGGCAGAGCTGGCGATGCCGGCCGAAATCATTACACACCTGGAATCCGTGGAAGACCACGAAGAGGTCCATGCTCGTGAGCACTACACCGGTCGCCCGCAATAAATGCCACCCTCACATCTAGCTCGGTTCCAACCGACGACCTCTTGCACGCGGCGCCCTCCCCCGTGCGCCATAGGCCGCTTGCACAGACACAAGGAAAACCCGCGGTGAGTCTTTAGAGGAGTGAACGTGGTACATTGACCTTCGCGATCGAGGATAATCTCGGTCGATCTCGATCGGGGATTTCCCTAAGGGAGAAATGCTTGATGCGGATGTTCTTTCTGAGAATATTCACGTTAACCGTTGCGAGCCTTCCGCTACCGCTTAGCACGCTGCCTGCACAGACCAAGGACGAAACGCCGACCACTAAGGCCGAAGCCGCGAAGCCCGAGACCGGGAAGACCGAGGAGTTCAAACCGGAACAACAAGCCAGCAAAGGGTCGGTCACGATCGGCGGGAATGTCATCAATTACGACGCCTTCGCCGGCACGCTGGTAGTGCATCCCAAGGGTTGGGACGACGTCCCGCAAAATGCCGATCCGGATCCCAAGAACAAGGCTCCGGAAGCCAGCATGTTCTACGTTGCCTACTTCAAATCCGATACCAAGGGCGTCCCTCGTCCGGTGACCTTTCTCTACAATGGCGGTCCCGGATCCTCCACCGTTTGGCTCCACATGGGCGCATTTGGCCCGCGGCGCGTCGTCACTGCCGACGATACCCACACACCCGCCGCGCCCTACTCGGTGGTCAACAACGACTATAGCCTGCTCGACGTGAGCGATCTGGTTTTTGTCGATGCGCCCGGAACCGGGTTCAGCCGGCTCAGCGGCAAAGACCGGGAGAAAGCTTTCTACGGCGTTGATCAAGACGCGCAGGCCTTTGCCGATTTCATTGTGCAGTTTCTATCCAAGTATGAACGGTGGAATTCGCCCAAGTACCTGTTTGGCGAAAGCTACGGTACTACGCGGTCGGCAGTGCTGGCGAACGTACTTGAAACGGAGCGTGATGTCGACTTCAACGGCATCATTCTTCTCTCCCAGATCTTGAACTTCACGCTAGATTCCGACATTCCCGAGTTCAACCCGGGCGTCGATGTGGCATACCAACTCGCTCTCCCAACCTATGCCGCATCCGCCTGGTACCACCACAAGCTGGCGGAACCGCGTCCCGAACTGGCGGCGCTGTTGGCCGAGATCGAGCACTTTGCCATGAACGATTACGCGCTGGCCCTCGCAGCCGGCAACGCCCTGCCTCCGGAACAGCGGCATGCGATTGCCGACAAGCTCCATCAATATACCGGCCTTCCGGTTGCCTACATCGAGAAGGCAGACTTGCGCATCAATGGCGGAGAATTCGAGAAGAATCTCCAGGACGACCGCAACCTGACCACCGGTCGGCTGGACACACGTTTTTCCGGGCCGACGTACGATCCACTCAGCAAAGAAGCTGAGTACGATCCGCAGTCGGCGGCGATTTCCTCGGCCTACGTTTCTGCCTTCAACGATTACGTACGAAAAGAGCTAAAGTTTGGCGAAAACCGTGAATACAAGCCCGAAATCGATGTCTTCAAATGGTGGAGCTTCACCCATCAGGAGCCCGGCGTTCCTTTCCCCTTGCCACAGGCAACGAACGTGATGCTCGATCTCGCCATCGCGATGAAGCACAACCCGACTCTCAAGGTGCTTGTGAACGCGGGATATTTTGATCTTGCAACCCCCTTCTACCAAGGCGTTTTCGAGATGCAACACCTCCCGATTCCGCCGGAATTGCAGAAGAATATCGAATTCCAGTTTTACGAATCGGGGCACATGGTGTATGCGCATGAGGCATCACTCAGGTCGATACACGATAAGGTCGCGGCCTTTATCCTCAAAAGCGACAATATCAAGGCGAAGTGACGGCCTTCCAGAGGACAGCATCCGCCGGTAAAGGGGAAAGCCATGGCTTTCGCGCGATCGTCATGACCTCTGCGCTCCAGCTCTCGTTCGCGCTCCTTAAGGGAAGGACGGACCGAGAAGCTCATGCAGGAGCAGTACCGTCACGTTCGCAAGGCCCAGATTGAAGATGAAGGCATGCTGAAGGGCTCGCCGTCGGGCTCGAAAACCAAAAAGGTGGCCGCGCTGGGGAGTAGGCGCGGCCCTTCAAGGCTCGCTCATTACTTGACTACACTGCCCTGCGCCGCTGGCGCGGTCGCAGATCCGGCAGCCAGTTCGGGAGCGGTTTGCGGCTTGACCTTCACGCTGGCCAGAATCGTTCCCAGGCGCTGGAAGACTTTTTCGCGGTTTACTGGTGAAATGGTTTCATCGTCTCCGGTGCCTTCGGTCGAAAGGCCCAGCGCAAATTCGTAGCAGGCGCCGTTCTGGAACAGGTGATAGTATTTGGTATCGGCCTGGTTCGTCTCCTCGCCCGAGATGGTCTCGATCTCCTCCATTTCTAACCCGCCAAGAGCCAGATGCGCGGGCTGAACTGCGTCTTGACCAGGAAGCAGAGGCTGTGACGGGCCGAACTGTCCGCATTCGGCTTCAGTCAGGCTTTTGTTGATGTTCACGCGGAAGAATGCCGCAGCAAAGTCGGTGCCCGGATAAGAGTCTTTCGGCACTTCAACTGAGACGGCGGTTACGCCCCCCGGCTGCACGAAGTCCATCAGCCCGGAAGCCGAATCGATGTCAGCCCCGCTCTTCAGCGAATACTGCCGTGGGTAGAGGAACGAGACGCCGTAGGTCTGGTCGCTGTACTTCACGGTTGTCGGGCGCTTTTTCACGACCTTCTTGGGAGCGGACGGCGCTGTTGTTGCCGCCGCGGTATTCACCGGCGTGGGCATAGCCGGCTGGTTTAAGGTCATCTGGTTTGCGGAAGGTTGAGTTTCGCTTGACTGGCTGTCTGTCTTGGAGCACCCCACTGCGACAAAAGAACCGATCAGCAAACCCGAGAGCGCTGCTACTCGGAGCTTGCCGCTGAACCGGACGCGGCTGGCTGCATCCGTCACTTTTCCTACTGATCTGAAATTTTTCATGTGTCACCTTCTGCTGCAGTTGCAGCTGGACCGTGCTCATGCATGCCGCGCACCGCGCTCGAGCCGCTGATTCGGCGTGAGTTAGTCAGTGGCCGGTTCGGGGATTCCGTGTCTGCGGGCACACACTGTGACCGCCAGGACACGATTTCATCGAGCGAAACTCCGCTAACCCACAGTAATTCAGCAGGTTCGATGTTGGCCTCCGACCTGCCATTTTCCCAGCGCGTGAAGGAGCAGCCGTGCCCCCCAGGAGGAGCGCGATGGAAACCGTAATGAGCTTTATAAGCGTGCTGGCGGGAATGAGCTTTTCACTCGCCATCGGTCTGCTGGCGGAAGAGCTGATCTTCGGAAAAGTCTTCTGCTCGTTCTTTGCCCGACAGGCCGCACGAGCGAAAACCTTGCAAAAGCGTAGTGACGCAGACTGATCGCGATCCTGCGAGCGCTCGAGCGCAGCGTAGCGTCTGGCCCGAGCGGAGCCGAGGGAATCTGAGCCAGCCGCCCAATCGTCGCCGTCCCGGCGACGCGATGATCGCGCGTTCGGCTCGCTTCCCCGTGCGATTGCAGGTAAACAAGAGGAGGTGGGTATGCTATTCCTAAAGCATCTTTTGTTGTGGGGCGGCATTGCAATGATTGCAACAGCCGCCGGGATCCTGGTCTATGACCTTCGTCGCAAGTGGCAATACAAACTGGCGGCCGCCGCGGGCGCCACAGAGGCGGCGCCGCAGGTGCGCTGGCGAGCGAGTCTGGCTTTGGCATTGCTGGCGTGGGGGCCAATTCTGTTGGCCATTGGAATGGTGGTCGTGCCCAGCGGCATGGCAGGGGTTCTCCTGAGTCAGACACGGGGCACTCTGGCCGGGACGCTTTATCCGGGTGCGCATCTAGTGATCCTTTTGCGGAGACTGTAGCGCTATTTGATACCCGCGATCAGTTATTCACCACGGGAACGCTCGAAGACGGAAATACAGGACAGGCGAAGAAGTTCGAACCGCTCAACGTGCAGGCAAAAGAAGGATTGACGTTGGGATTGGCCGTTACCGTGCGATACCGACTGGATCCCAAGCGGCTCGCTTACATTCGGGGCAACCTGCCCCTGCCCATCGAACGAGAAATCGTGCCGCCTGTGGTCGCCAGCGCCTGGCGAGAACTTGTGCCGAACTACACCGTGCGCGAAGTCTTTGCCACGAAACGCGAGGAAGTACGCCAACGGGCCTCCGATGCCATCACTCAAAAGCTCGCGGCGGACGGAATCATCGTGAAGGAAGTGATGTTGCGCGACATTCAGCTTCCACCGGAATATGCCAAAGGCCTCGAGAGTCTGCTGCTCAAGGAACAAGAGAACGATCAGATGGGCGTGCAAACGGAAATCCAGCAGAAACAGGTCAAGATTTCAGAACTTGAAGCCGAAGCGATCAAGGCACAGCAGGTAAAACAGGCCGAAGGACAGGCTCAGGTGCACGTGCTCGAGGCCAAGGCGGAAGCGGATGCCATGCAGTACACCTTGCCTTTGAAGCAGAAGCAGATTGAGCAGTCCAAACTCGAAGCGGAAGCGCGCAAGGAAGCTACCGTCAAGAATGCGGAAGCTGAGGCCGAAGCCAAAGTGATTGACCGTAAGGCTGAGACGGAGCGACGCAAGCTATTGGCCAGTGCTGAAGCTGACCGTATCCGTGTGACCGCGGCCGCGGATGCCGAGCGCATGGAAAAGGAAGGAGCGATTCTGAAACAGAATCCGCTCCTGATTAACAAGATCGTCGCCGACAGGCTTTCCGACAAGTTGCAGATCATGATGGTGCCGGCGGACGGCAAATTTTTCTTTGCCAATGACGTGCTGCGCAGCATGAACATGGCTAATCGGGGCAGCCAAGCAGAAGAAGCAGAACCGAAGTAGTCGAAGGGTGGAAATCATGAAGAGAACCGCAGTAGGAAATGCCCGATGCGAAGTTTGCGGCACGGTCCGGTTTATAATGCGCGCAATCCACCGATGCCAATTTTAGTTGGGATCTCGCGGCCAGCTTTGTGGTTGTTGCTCTTCACCGGCTTCGCTCTGGCCAGCGATTGGCAGGCGCCGGCCAGCCAATTGGCCCAAAGGATCGCCGGCATCACCGGTCCCGGCGCGGTGGCCGTAAGCGTAATCAACCGTTCCTCCCTGAGCCCCTCGGACCTCGACGACATTCGCCGCAAGCTCCTGAGCGAACTGGCGGCCTACGGCGTGCAATCGGCAGCTCCAGAGCAAGCCGTTGCCACCGTACAAATCTCGTTGTCCGAGAATCTGCAAGGTTCTATCTGGGTTGCAGAAATCCGTCAGGGGACGGGCGAACCTGTGATCGTAATGGTCCCTGTGCCGGGCTCGCTCAAAGGACCAGGAGATCGATTATCGAGTCCGCTAACGATCCGCAAGTCTCTTCTTTGGAGCGATGAAAACCGCATTCTCGATGTTGCGGTCCTCAACGGTAACCCCGCCCACATGATTGTCCTGGAAGCCGAAAGGATTGCCTTGTATCGTTCCCAGAATTCTCAATGGCAGCAGGAGCAGGTTCTGCCGGTGGTGCATGTTCGTTCCTGGCCGCGCGATCTTCGAGGAAGGTTAATCCTGCGCAAAGATCATCTGTTCGATGCGTACTTGCCGGGTGTGTATTGCCGCAGTACCGCCACCGCACCACTGGGTGTGAGCTGCGAGGACTCTGACGATCCCTGGCCGTTGACGGAGAATCCTGCTGAGTTGAACGCTTTTTTTTCTGCCTCCAGAAATTTCTTTCCCGGCGCACTCTCGCCGGGAATCCAGAAGCAAACGACCACTCCTGCGTTTTACTCGGCGGCTCCACTGCCGAGAGATCAATACACGCTCTGGGCATTTGCCACGGTGGACGGTCAGGTTCATTTCCTGGACGGCGTAGGAAGCCAGGATTTCTCTCAGCTAGGGTGGGGCAGCGATATTGCCAGCGTGCGCAGTGGCTGCGGCCCGGGTTGGCAAATTTTGGCAACCTCCAGCCAGAACGGACCAACCGACGAGGTGAGGGCGTTCGAGGTTGCGGACCGGCAGCCGACCCTGGTGAGTGCGCCGGTCCAGTTCAGCGGCGCAATCACCGCGTTGTGGCTGGATTCTGACTCCAGCAGCGTCACGGCAATAGCCCGTGACAGTGAAACGGGCAACTATGAAGCTTACCGGCTCACGATCGAGTGCCATCAGTAGCCTACTGATGCTTGCTGCCGCCACGGCCGCCACGCGGCCGCATTACGCGGGAACTCTGCATGTTCAGATGGCGAGCACGGTAGGTTCACTGGATCCGGCGGATGATGCTCAGCGAGACACCCTTGCCGCACGCAATTTGTTTGCATTGATTTTCGACACCTTGGTCGCGTTGAATGATCGCGGACAGCCACGGCCAGCGCTGGCCATCTCGTGGCAGGCTGAGTCCGGTAATCAACGGTGGCAATTTGTCTTGCGCCCAGGTGTTACCTTTTCCGACGGTACAGCGATGACGCCGGAGGTTGTGGCGGCATCCTTGCGCAGGGCGAATCCCGGATGGAAAGTGACGGCGAGGGAAACTTCGGTGATCATTCAGCTCGATCTCCCATCGTTTGATCTGCCTGGCGAGCTGGCGCTACCGCAAAACAGCATTGTGGCTCTGCCTGCTGGAAAAGTCCTGGGTACGGGTCCATTCGTGGTCAGCCAGTGGGATCCCGGCAAGAAACTTGTCATGGCGGCCCGCGATGACTATTGGGGAGCACGTCCGTTCCTCGATTCCGTCGAAATCGAAATGGGGAAGAACTTCCGGGAGCAAACGATCTCTTACGAGTTGGGACAATCGCAAGTGATTGAAATCCCGGCGGACCAGGTGCATCACGCCAATGAGGCTCGCCAGGTGCGGGCTTCCGAGCCGATCGAGCTGGTTGCATTGCTTTTTGCTCGCGAGGCTCAATCCCCTGAAGAGATCAAGCAACGGCAGATTCTGGCCCTCAGTATTGACCGCGATCTGCTGAATCGTGTTGTACTGCAGGGTGGCGGCGAACCCGCAGGCGGAATGCTGCCCGACTGGCTGAGCGGATACGCCTTCCTGTTTCCGGTGAAGTCCGATCTCACGCGCGCCCAACAACTCCGCGCCCAAGTGCCGCAAGCTCCTTTGTGGAATCTCGGTTACGATGGGAGCGACCCCTTGGAGCGTGTGCTCGCGGAGCGGATCGTGCTCAATGCTAGTGACGCGGGACTTCGCCTGCAGCTGGCGATTACGAATCTCGCCGATGTTCGACTCGTGCGCTTGCGCCTGGCGTCACTCGACGCTCCTGTGGCCCTGAGTGAACTTGGCAGATCCATGGGGCTGCCTGCACCACGATTCCTCGGCAATTCGATCGACGATCTTTATCACGCAGAGAACGCCATGGTGCAATCGCAGCGCGTGATCCCGTTACTGCACCTGCGGACCGCATGGGCGGTGTCTAAATCCGTGAGGGACTGGGAGGATTCCCGCGACGGTGCCTGGCGTCTACCGGATGTCTGGCTAGCCCCGGGGAAACCATGAGGTTTCGACGCAAGCTCCTGCTTGTTTTCGCGCTGACAGTTTTTGTTTGTGTGGCGGCCGTAGCATGGATCACTTCCGCCTTGGCCCGGCGAGCGTTTGAAAAAGCTGACGAGCAGCGCACAGCCGCATTAGTGGCTCAATTTCGCCGCGAGTTTGATCGTCGTGGCGAAGATGTTGGCCGGCGGGTTGAGGCTGTGGCCCAGGGCGAGGCGGCAACGCGTATGGCCTTAAGTTTGAGCCATGGACCGCCTGACTACGCGGCCTACCTCGATGCAGCAAAAATTCTCGCCGAAAGCCAGCAACTCGACTTCCTTGAATTTGTAGAGGGAGACGGTACGATCCTCTCTTCTGCGCAATGGCCGGCAAGGTTCGGCTACAAAGAAAGTTTTCCGGTCACGACGGCTCCGGGAGTAAGCTTTCTCCACCAAGAGCCACTGCCCGACAGCACAGCCTTGTCCCTGATTGCCGTCAGGCGGGTGGCGGCGGGTGATTCTCCGCTTTACGTTATGGGAGGCCGTAAGCTCGATAAAGACTTTTTCGCTAGTCTTGAACCTCCAGCCGGAATGAAGGCATTGTTTTACCAGAACCTCGGGCCCAGCTTCACGCCACAATTTCTAATCACTCCGACCGGCGCGGCCCAGCATTGGGAGCTGCTGGCCCCGATTGTCCAACAGGTACAGCAGCGAGGCAACGAGACCACGAGCCTCATCCATTGGTCCTCGAGCGCTGCGGATGATGAGGTCATCGACGCGATCCCACTTGCCGGTGCCGACCGTCAAGTTCTGGGAATCCTGTTAGTAGCCAATTCCCGTAGGGCCTATGTGGAACTGGAACAGCAGATTCGCTCGGCGGCAATCGCCTCCGCCGCGGCGGGCGTGGTGCTTGCCATTCTGCTCAGCGGTTGGATTGCCTCCCGAGTCACGCGACCCGTGGAGCAGCTGGCGCATGCCGCGCGGGAAATCGCCGCTGGCCATTGGAATTCCAAGGTGAACATCACCTCGACAGATGAATTGGGAGATCTGGCGCGATCTTTCGATGGGATGACTCGCGAGCTGCTGGAACAGCGCGAGCGCCTGGTACAAACGGAACGGGTGGCAGCCTGGCGCGAACTGGCTCGTCGACTGGCCCATGAGCTGAAAAACCCGCTTTTTCCCCTGCAGCTAACCGTCGAAAATCTCGTGCGCGCCCGCCAGGGTAGCCCGCAGCAGTTCGATGAGATTTTCCGGGAAGGTTCTTCCACCTTGCTGGCCGAGATTGCGAATCTCAAGGCCATCGTCTCGCGCTTCAGCGAATTTTCCAAGATGCCACAGCCGCGGTTCCAGCCGGTGCAACTGAATGAACTTGTGCAGGACAGCGTGCGCTTGTTTCAATCGCAGTTGAGTGCGCCTGGACGCCCGCCGATCGCATGTAGACTAGAAGTGGATCGGGGGCTGCAGCCAATTGCTGTAGACCCCGAGCTATTGCACCGTGCGCTCTCGAATCTGATCTTGAATGCCATCGAGGCCATGCCGAAGGGAGGCACTCTAACGCTGCGCACACGCCATGAAGGTGATCGCGTTGTTCTGGAAGTTTCAGACACCGGATCCGGCTTGAAACCGGAGGAGCGCGAACGGCTCTTTAGTCCCTATTTCACCACCAAGCAGCACGGCACCGGTTTAGGGCTGGCCATTGTGCAGTCGGTCGTAAGCGATCATGGCGGCAGGATCACAGTGCGCAGCAACGCCGGTGAAGGAACCACCTTCGCTATCGAATTGCCGCGGAATGGCGACCAGCTGCAGCGCGCGGAAGCGGCTCAGACTACATCAGGGAGCTAGGACGGACGAGTGCCGCAAAAAGCCAACCTGTTGATCGTGGACGACGAAGCCAACACCTTGGCCTCGCTCTCCCGCGCGTTCCGCTTGGCGGGACACGATGCCACGGTCTGCGACAATGCCACGAAGGCGCTCGAGCTCGCCAAAATGCAAAATTTCGACCTTATCTTTTCTGACGTTGTCATGCCCGGTAAGGATGGCCTTTCCTTCCTTGAAGACCTCTCCTCGCAAGGGATAACCACGCCCGTGGTGATGATGTCCGGGCAAGCTCACATCGAAATGGCGGTTCGTGCCACGCGGCTTGGCGCAATCGATTTTCTGGAGAAGCCAGTTTCGAGTGATCGCCTGTTGCTGACCGTTGAGAACGCGCTCAAGCTGCAGCGGTTGGAATCGGAGAACCGCAATCTAAAGCAACGGTTGGGCAAGCACGAGATCGTCTGGAAAGGCGAGCTCATGCGAAACATCATGGCCCAAGTGGACCGCGTGGCCGCGAGCGAAACGCGAGTCTGCATTCTGGGTGAAACTGGCACCGGCAAAGAAGTGATCGCCCGTACCCTGCACGAGCGTAGCCCGCGGGCAGCGGGTCCGATGGTCACGCTGAACTGTGCTGCCGTCCCCGCTGAGCTCATCGAGTCGGAGCTGTTCGGCCACGAGAAAGGATCGTTTACCGGCGCTGCCGGCCGCCATATGGGAAAGTTCGAACAGGCGGAAGGCGGTACGATTTTTCTCGACGAAATCGGTGACATGCCCCTCACGATGCAGGCTAAGCTCTTGCGGGTGCTCGAGGAAGGCGAGGTCGAACGTATTGGAGGTGACAAACCCATTAGCGTGAATGTGCGCGTGCTGGTGGCGACGCATCGTAATCTGGAGGCCCTTGTGCGGGAAGGAAAATTTCGTCAGGATCTATTTCACCGCGTGTATGTATTTCCGATTATGCTGCCGCCGCTCCGTGAGCGGGGCGAGGATATTCCCGCACTGGTCGAATATTTTGCTGGTCAGATTTGTGCACAGAACAATTGGAGGCCAATCAGGTTCACCGCTGATGTGATTCAATCCCTGTGCGGTTACCCCTGGCCGGGAAACATTCGCGAACTGCGCAATGTTGTCGAGCGGTTGATGCTGGTTACGACCGGGGACGAAGTAACCGCAGAGGCGCTGCGCTCGGCTCTGCCGTCTCGTCTCGAGGCGCATTTGCCGAGCAGCCCTGCCGGCTCACTTGCTGATCGTGTGCAGAACTTCGAGCGGGATAGCATCCTTGCCGAACTTAAAAAGCACAACTACCACATCACCAACGCGGCCAAGGCGCTGGGACTCGAGCGCAGTCATTTGTATCGAAAAGCCGAGCAGCTTGGAATCGACATCCAGAAGCAGCGTGAGGATGCAGCCTTGCAGTGATCGATCTGGGCTGACAAGGCTTCGGCCCGCTCGGACAAAGAGCAATCGGGATGGGCTTTCTTCCAAATGGTGCTAGGTGGTCCGGCGGCTCAGGCCATTGTTTCAAGATACGGCCCGCCGGGTCCTCCTTGTGGCCCACGACGTGCGACTAAGCCACCTCCATTGTCGCCACCTTGCCCACGCAGGTGTCCGCCGCCCACCCTGCTAGACTCTAGCCCCAGTGGACACTCGGCTCAAAGCGCAGACCATTGCGTGGATTTCTATCGCTGTAGCCAGCAACGCTGCCGATGCGTGCTGGGAATTGCGTTCTGGCCATCGGCTTCCGCTCGTGCTGAATTTGTTCGCGCCGTGATCCTGTTGCCGCGGGTGCTTGCAACCGAGAGTTATCTCCGCGGCTTTGTTGTCACCCTGATTGCCTTTCTGGCGGGCAACTGGGTGCAGAGAGAGATCGAGCTATAGTGGACATGCTTCCAGCATGCGGCCCTTTCCGAAAGGATGTATGCCGACGCCTGGCTGGCTCTGATTCCCTCTGCCTGTATCACGCTTACCCGCTGCATGGATCGTCTGACGGCAGAGGATATTTATCTGACTGCTGGCAACCTCAAGGCACGTACTGGGGCGCGTGCGATGGACCTTTCTCGGGCCCGCGATCATCTCCCGGAGATGATCTTTGGGCTGACGCAAGAGCTCCGATATACTCCTGGTCAACACGCACCGGCTCGACCTAACTGTTTGACCATGGCCGGTCTCGCACTGGGCTTTGCTGCCATCAACGCCGCCAATGAGGAGTTCCGCTTTCGCTTGCTGCTCGCCCGAGGCAAACGCGCGACTGGAGCAAGCGCGGTATTGTGGACGACAAGCCTCAACTTCGGCCTGGCTCATTGGAACGGGCGTCCTGGAGGACCCACCGGCGTCTCCACCACTGCGCTGTTTGCCATGCGGCTTTGCCGCAGTCTGTATGACACGGAGGGTGGTCTCTGGGCGTGGCTGATCGATACCAGCGCAGATATCATCATCCTTATCCTTGTCGCTGTTCTGCTCCACATCGGATAGCAATCAGCCTCTCGAGCGGTAGACCCTGAGTTGGGTTCGAGCGATAGAACTGCTTAGGTGGCGGGTTTGCAGTGTTGTGCAGTGCATCGGAACTCTATTCCATCGTGACCATCGCAGGTTACTAAAGTCTTAGTACTGCCGAGCCGAGTGGGCTGGATTG
>JASHSL010000555.1 GCA_030040855.1 Terriglobales bacterium | reverse complement strand
AAAGGACGGCGTTGTCTCCCCCGGCGGTGCGGAACTGCAGGCGATGATCGCGACTTGGGGCCCCTCGGTGAAACCGGGAGATCAGGCCCGCATCAGCGCAATCGACATTAAAAGTGATCGAATTCATTTTGAGATCAATGGGGGACCGATCAAGAAACAAAAGTGGTACCAACACATTCAAATCGGTGGCGCCGGCGGCAGCGTCCCCGTCGCCCCGAGTGATGCCAATGCAAACCCGCGCGGTTCCTACGTCGATCTGGTCTTCGATCACTACGTGCCGGAGTTGAACGCGCAACAGCTCAAGCAACTCCTTCGCCCCGTATTCGACTTCGACGCCAAGTCTGCGCGCGAAGCTTATCTCGAGACCGTTCCCCCGAAAGCAAGAGATGCCATCGAGAATCACCAGGTGTTGGTGGGAATGAATCGCGAGATGGTGACCTATGCCAAAGGCCGCCCACCCAAGAAAATTCGCGAGAAGGACGGCGAAACAGAATACGAAGACTGGATTTACGGCGAGCCGCCACAGGACGTGGACTTCGTGCGTTTCGTCGGCGACCAGGTGGTGCGAGTTGAAACCATGAAGGTGAACGGGGAAAAAATTGTTCGCACCGAGAAGGAAATCAATCTCAAGCCGCAGCCAAGCGTAGCCAAGGCCTCTGACACCGAACGCCCTCCCAATGCGCCAACCCTCCGACGTCCGGGCGAGGAGTTGCCCAACGACTCTCCCCGGACCGTTCCTGATAAACCCCTTCCTCCGCCACCTCCTCCCAACGACCCACCCTCGGGCGGGAATCCTCCTAATTTCCTGCGGTAATTCAACCGGATCACGATCCGTGTACTCGGAAATCCCAATCAAAGCCGGGTTCAGCCTTGTCTCCTCGCCTTCTCCTCAGCCTGGCGACCCTTGCTCTCGCGTCGCCGCAACCGGCCTGCTTGTTCGAGGACCATCACGTCTTTGGGATTGCGTTTCAGGGAAACGGGGGAATGAGCCGGACTTGGCTACTTCATCCTCTCCCTCTAAACTTAAAGATGTGAAGATCGCTCTGGGACAAATCAATCCCACGGTTGGCGATTTCCCGGGAAATAGCAGCAAGATCATCGAGTTCGCTCGGATCGCGCGGGAGGCCGGCGCGGGACTCATCCTATTCCCGGAGCTTTCGATCTGTGGGTATCCGCCTCGCGATTGGGTAGAACGCCCATCCTTTGTCGCTCGCAATCGGGAGACGATGGAGCACATCGCCGCACAGACGCGGGGGATTAGCGTGATCTGTGGCCTGGTCACTCCGGCCCATGCAGAAACGGGCAAGGCGGTGATGAACTCGGCTGCGCTGCTCAAAGACGGCAAACTGGCCTTCCTGCAATCGAAGATGTTGCTGCCGACCTATGATGTATTCGATGAAATGCGCAACTTCGCCCCGGCCGCCAATCAAACCAGCTTCCCGTTTTGCGGCAAGCAGATGGCTTTGACCATCTGCGAGGATGCCTGGAACGATACCCATTTTTGGACTCGGCGACTGTATCCCTTCGATCCCGTGAAGGCGCTGATTCAGGCGGGGGGAAATTTCCTGTTAAATATCTCGGCATCGCCCTTCTGGCTGGGCAAGCGGGAATTTCGTTGCAAAATGCTAGCCTCGATCGCGCGGACACAGAGCGTCCCGGTGGCTATGGTCAACCAGGTAGGAGGGAACGACAGCCTGATTTTCGACGGTTCCAGTCTGGTCTTGAACGCGGCGGGCGAGGTCATCGCCCAAGGCAGGTCATTCGAAGAAGACATCATTTACTTTGACTCCGACCGCTTGACCGGGGAGATCCATGAGCAGGTGGAAGGCGAAGAGGCAAGCGCCTACGCCGCGTTGGTGCTGGGTACGCGCGACTACGTACACAAATGCGGTTTTCAGAAGGTCATTGTGGGGTTGAGCGGTGGAATCGATTCCGCACTGACTGCTTTGATTGCGGCCGATGCACTGGGAGCGGAAAACGTGATCGGCGTCGGCATGCCCGGACCCTATTCCTCTCCGGGGTCGATTGAGGATGCGCGCACCCTGGCGGCCAACCTGGGCATTCGCTTCGCGCTGCTGCCGATCACCGGCATCTTCGAGAACTACCGGGAAACCCTAAGAACGCTGTTCGCGGGCTGCAAGGAGGACGAAACCGAGGAAAACATCCAATCGCGTGCCCGCGGCACTCTGTTGATGGCACTGTCCAACAAGTTCGGGGCCATCGTGCTAAGCACCGGCAACAAGAGCGAATTGGGCGTGGGGTATTGCACGCTGTATGGGGACATGGTGGGTGGACTCGCCGTGATCTCCGATGTGCCCAAGACTCTGGTTTATCGTTTGAGTCGGTATCGGAATGCGTGGCGCCCGGTGATTCCTCAGGCTATTTTCGACAAGCCGCCTTCGGCGGAACTGCGGCCGAACCAGAAAGACAGCGACACGCTGCCTCCCTACGAGGTACTGGATCGAATTTTGGAGGATTATGTCGAGGAGTCCAAAACTGCCGAGCAGATTGCAAGCGAGCGAGGTTTTGATGTGGGTCTGGTCAAACGGGTGATCCGCATGGTCGAACGCGCGGAATACAAGCGGCAACAGGCTGCGCCGGGTCTCAAGATTTCGGAGAAGGCTTTTGGCTACGGGCGGCGCTTCCCAATCGCTGCTAAATCGGATGTCTGAGCCCAAAGTTTCCTATCCATAGAAAGGAACGCATGCTTCACTACCTGAGAATGGTTCTGGTTTGTTGTTTCCTGGCCCTGGCGGCGACAGCGCAGCAGAGCCCGGCCGCAACGCCAACCTCAACGAAGTTGCCCTCGGAGAGCGTGGTCAACGCATTCTTGCAGCAGACGTTTGGCTACGATGCAGCCCTCAGTTGGAAAGTCACCAACATCAAACCTTCCGCAGCCGCAGGCCTGGCAGAAGTCGACGTCACCATTCAAGGGCCGCAGGGGCCGCAGGCTATGAAGTTCTATGTCACTCCCGACGAACGTCACGCCGTCACCGGTCAAATTGTGCCCTTCGGCAGCCATCCCTTTGACGCTGCGCGGGAAAGACTGGAGAAGGGCATCAGTGGGCCTTGGCGCGGACCGGCGACGGCACCGGTCACGCTGGTGGAATTCAGCGACTTACAGTGCCCCCACTGCAAGGAAGCACAACCCAACCTCGACAAGCTTGCGGCCGAAGATAAAAATGTCCGCGTTGTATTCCAGAATTTCCCGCTTCCCATGCATGATTGGGCCATGAAGGCGGCACACTATGCCGATTGCATCGGGCGCAGGTCGAACGACTCATTTTGGAAGTTCATCGAAAGCGTCTACGCAGCGCAATCGGACATCACGGCCGCTAATGCCGACGAAAAATTGAAGGCAATGGCCGAGGCTGCGGGCGCGAACGGCGCCGAGATGGCTGCCTGCGCGGAGAAGCCGGAAACCACCTCTCGGGTGGAGCATTCGATCGCGCTCGGAGCCTCGCTCGATGTCAACAGCACGCCCACCATCTTCATTAACGGACGAATGCTCAGTGCCGGGGGAATCAGCTACGAGGTTCTCCGAGAACTGGTGGATTTTGCAGCGAAACAGAACGGCAACCATTAGCCCGCCTGCGCCCAAGACTCATTTTTCCCTTGACACGAATCCCCAACAATGTGAATATGAATTCGTATTCATATTGCTATGCAAACGCGTCTCTTTTTGTGCGGCTTAGGGATTTGGGTTGCAGCCACCCTCGCGCTCCGGGTGGTAGGGCAGCACTTGCTCCGACCCGGCGATTGGAAGGGGACGCTCCTCTTATTCGCAATCAGCTTTCCCTTAATGGCGCGGCTGGTGCGCCGTCTATGCCTCAGCTTTCACCTCCAGCGGGACCAATGGCTGA
>JASHSL010000554.1 GCA_030040855.1 Terriglobales bacterium | reverse complement strand
AGAAAGGACAGAAGGATGCTCTCGGTCAGAAGTTGTCTCAACAATCGGAGCCAATTCGCACCGATCGCCAGGCGGACCGCGATTTCACGGTTGCGGGCCGATGCCCGCGCCAGCAGCAGGTTGGCGACATTCACGCACGCTATCAACAACACCAGGCCGACGATCCCCATCAGCAAAAGCAACGGAAGTCTGTAGTCGCTGCGCAGGTCGGAGACGCCTCCTCCTCCCGGAGAGACGCGGATTTTCATCTGGGTTTCACGAATGGCGTTCCGGTCATCCGACGAGAGTGCCGCGCCATAGGCGCCTTTCACCGCTTGCTGGAACACAACGTTCAGGTTGGCTTCGGCTTGCGCGGGAGCGTTGGTTGGCATTAATCGCCCAATCAGCGTGAGCCAGGACACGTTGCCCGAGTTCAACCAACGCCGTCCGCGCACAATCTGCGGCTGCATGCTCAAGGGAACAAACAGCGCCATCTGTTCGCCGATTACATCGCCGTCGAAACCCGCGGGAGCTACGCCAATAATGGTGAAAGGAAACCCATTGAGACGAACGTCCCTGCCGATCACAGATGGGGAAAGCGCGAACTTGCTCTGCCAGAATCCATAGCTGAGAACGGCCACCGCATTGGCATTTTCGGCCGTATCGTCAGAGCCGGAGAGCAAGCGTCCAAGCGCCGGTTTAAGACCGAGCACGGTGAAATAGTTTCCACTCACCATGCGTCCGGTCACTTTTTCAGCAGAGCTTTCGCCTTGACCGGCATCTAGCTCGATGTGGTGGTCGCTCGCCGCCGCGCACAAGCCAGTGAAAACAGAATTGTGGTCACGGAGTTCTTTATAGAGAGGATAGGAAAAGATATCCGTACGCGGCGTCCCGTTCGAACGGCTGTTGGGGAGACTGGGGTCACCCACCACGACCAGCTGTTCCGGTTGGCTTACTGGAAGCATCTTGAGCAGCAGTGCATTCACCACGGTGAAGATCGCCGTATTCGCTCCGATTCCAAGCGCCAGGGTAAGCACGGCGACTGCGGTGAACCCCGGACTCTTGTGCAACTGCCGCAACGCGTAACGGAGATCCTGGACTGGTGCGCCCGTCACAGTTTCCTCCTCCTACTCTGAAGTCTGAGCTTGCGCGGGCAGTACGAACACCACGATCACGCCCGCGGTAGACTGGTCCCTCCAATGCAAGACTCTTACCATCCAGTGCCAAGCTTAACCTCTTGATGGGAAAGGACAAGCGAAGACCTGATGTCTGCAGGAGAGTGTTGAATGGTGCTCACCGTCCGCCTGAGATGTCCGGAAGCGAACAGGCGAGGCTCGGTCTGCTAGGCTTACGACATTGGTCGCAGTGCTGCCAGATCAATCGCTTAGCCCGCTTTTGCCCACCACCTTCACCTGGTCGACTCGCGAGAGGTAATGGCCGGGCTACAATCGTGCTAGCCCCACCAAGATGATCTGGGAAGGAGGCTACTAGCTATCTCATACCTGCCGTCGAGCAGCCCAAATCAACGAAAAATCAAGTGCTCGACTTCGTTACCGTTTATAAGACTGCAAGCTATTCCACTTCCACCTTCTTCCAGGTGCTGTCCGGACCTGAGGAAGTGATCTGTTTCACCTGCTCGGCAGGGTGCGGCCCTAAATCCTTTTGGTAGGCGTTTCCGTCTTCTTCCATGATGAAAGTCATCACCCCGGAGGACCGATACTCTGCGGGAAACGCAAGCACCGCGAAACCGCCGGAGGAAGCGCTGCCTGCCCCACTCGGCGCCAGCAGGATCCGGTAGTAGTAGCCATGATATGGCTCCAGTCCGTTGGTGTCCGGTCCGCTAACCCCGGCGTGGGCCAGATAAGGCCCAATGGGACTCTTTTGCGCAGCATCGCTCGCCGGCCAATAAAGCCCGTTGTGAGAGTCATCGCTGCTGATGAAATTGGCGGTGTAGATGTGCGCCTCGGAGTAGTATTCCTTTTCGGCATCAAGCAAGGCATGACAGACCTCGAGCGCTGCCATCTCATTTCTGCCAACACGACGGTAGAGGATCTCCTGCCCGCCATCCTCGGTGTCGAAGTACCATTTGCCCTTGTAATCAACAATCGGGATCGGCAAAGGCCAGTTTTCTGCACCCACATACAATGCCACGGTACCGTCGGGTTCCTTTACCAGACGGTGCATCTGATCGTATTTGTCGGCAAATTGGTGGCGTTGTTCCTGGCGCAGTTCGGCATCGCTGCCCCAGTCGATGATGCCTTTCCCATCCGGCCCGAGAATGGTCAGCAATTGCCCTTGATCATTGCGGCGGGCAGCTACATAAAGCGCTGCGGCCGCATCGACGGGCGTGCGAAACCCTTTTCCCTTTGGCTGTTCCGGGGCAGTGGAGGAAGTTTTCGCTGCCTCTGGTTGCTGCCCGTGGAGCGGCAGAGATGCCAAGACCATGGCAAAAGCGCAAAGGATCGAGCCGCCAACCCATCCGATTTTAAGCTGCTCGAATTTTCCCGTGGCAACTGACATCTTTCACCTTCCTGGTAAGGTCAGTTCGAAGTCGACCCTGGCTAACGCCGGCCCCCGCCGCCGAACCCACCATGAAAACCGCCTCCACCGAATCCTCCGGCCTGAAACCCTCCGAAACTGCTCTGACCGCGTGCGGAAAATCCTCGGCTGAGTCCTCCGTGGTCGATCCCGCTGAACGCGCCGGAGTGTAACCCAGCTCTGTCTGCCGGAGCCTCAAATCCACGGTAACCGTTGCGGTCTCCGAGGTAGCCGCGATAGGCACCGGGACGAGCAAAGTCTGGCCGCCCTGCGTAATAACCGCCCCGATTGAAGAATGCCGGACCGCGCGGGACGTAAGGAGCGTTGTGATACCACAAACCCCAGTGATGCCAATCCACCCCCCACGCCCCCCATCCCCAGCCAAATCCGAAAAAGGGCACGATGGGGAAACCAATGCCGAAGTAGAGCCCCGGCCCGGCCCACCAAATCCCGGGAACCTCCACCCAATATGGCCACGGCGCAATGGGATAGCCGTAAACCCACCAGGGATCATACGCCGGAACATACACCACTTCCGGACTCACCGGGGTAATCGTGATAGCTCCCTTCTCTTCCTCTACCTTTTCTTGCTGGTTGGATCTGAGGTTGCCCGCCTTCTTGGCTTTCTTTCTCATCTCCTGCACAGCTTTCATCACGTCCTCGGGTTGGTTGTAGTATGCGTCACCGAGTTCTGACGTCCACCCGAGATTCGCGGAAAGATTGTGGAGCACGGAGGGAAATTGCGCTAACGCTTTTACGCTCGGATCCCATGGCTGACCGTTCACTTGATTGGCCAGATCGTTGCCGCTCAAGTCGGGATGCGACTTCAGCCAATTCTCGGCATCGACAATTTGCGACGGAAAAGTGGCGGCTGCCAGTATCTGCGCCACCAGCGAGTCGGGATAGAGCGCAATTGGCGCCACCAGCCGGTCCAGTTGTTCGCGCGAGAGCTTCGCGTAGGGAGCCTGGTCGCCCTGATCATTGGGCGGGGCACCCTGATCATTGGGCGGCGGGGCGGCCTGATCATTGGGCGACGCAGTCTGGGGCGGAGGAGCCTGCTCACTGGGGGTAGTCGATTGATCTTGTGTCGCAACAGCCTTCCCGCCCGCCCCAATCACGGCCGACGCAACGACCAAGATCAGAAGAATTGCTGCACAGCGCTTAGCCGGATGGATAACTCACCTCCACCGCACCTAACTCGATAGATTACTTCCCTTGGCAAAAGGTTTCATGCAGAATCTTCTTTTCCGAGAAATGACCAACGGTTGTTCGGCTGAATTCGGTAGCGTCCAATATTGGGACACCACCCCAGATTCCGGCAGCTTGCAAGTGTACGGCTTCGAGGGTTATGCTTTGTGGCACGTCGAGGTGGGTCGTGGACCCGCCGGATTTTCAGATGCATCGTCTAACCGCCAGATGCCTTCTGACGTTGACGCTCGTGGGCGTCCTCGCTCCCGTAGCTCTAGCTATTTCTGCTCCTGCCCCGCACGCCTGCTGCAAGCGCAAGCCGATGCACGATCGCGGCCCGCAGGGCAGCGCATTCTACGCCCCCAACTGCTGCAATCACGACTGCTGCCATGCCGTGACGGTTACCCCGTCACCCCATCTTCTGCCGCCGTTGATGGAGCAGGTGGTCACTTCCTCAGCCCCACGGCGGCTTGAAAAGCCTGCAACAACCTCTATCTTTCTTATCCCCTCCACGCATTCCGGTCGCGCTCCGCCACCGTTCTCCTTCGCCTGATCCTTCACTATCACCGCTCGCATAGCTACGACATGCGACGCTCATCTTTCAGCCGTCGCGCAATCCTTTTTGCTGGGGATGAGTCGCCGCTTGCACAGGAAAAGGAGGACCTACATGGGTTCGTTTCGCATAACAACGTTGCTTGTGTTGCTTGCCTTCCCCGCTACTGCACTGGCCACCATCTTCGGTTCCGTTCGTGGCATTGTTCATGACCCTCAGCATCGCGTGATCCAGGGGGCGAAGGTTGCACTGAAGGCTGTGAACTCGGACTGGAGACAGTCCCAAGACTCCGGCAATCGGGGCGAATTTAACTTCACTTCGGTCCCCATCGGCAATTACACGGTCACAGTCACGTCGCCTGGCTTCCAAACCAGGCAACAAGAAGTGATTGTTCAGTCCGATACCAGTCCGGTGCTGCACTTCCAGCTGGCGGTCGCAGGCGTTCACGAGACCGTCGCCGTCTCGGAACTTCCCGTCGAAGCCACGACGGAAACGGCTACGCCGACCACCATGGTGAGCCGTGAAGACATTCTCGAAACCCCCGGAGCGGACCGCACCAACGGCATGGAGATGATCACCGATTACGTGCCGGCGGCCTATGTGACCCACGATATGCTGCATATGCGAGGGGGCCACCAAGTTAACTGGCTGATTGACGGCGTTCCCATCCCGAACACGAACATCGCCACCAATTTAGGACCCCAGATTGACCCCAAAGATATCGATAATCTCGAAGTTCTCAGAGGCAGCTACGATGCTGACTACGGGGACCGTACCTACGGAATTTTCAACGTCGTGCCGCGAACCGGTTTCGAGCGCGATCGGGAATGTGATCTC
>JASHSL010000553.1 GCA_030040855.1 Terriglobales bacterium | reverse complement strand
CTTCCCGGCCAAAACCCTGCCCGTGTGCGCTTTCCTTGAGCCAAAGGCCGAGTTCGGGCGAAACAGAATCCGCGTCTTCCAACGAGGCCATGCCAAGGCATTCCCTGTTGTCGAGCCGCCGGATGACAAAAGAAAACTTGTTCGGTTCCGGAGCCTGGACTCTCTTCTCGCATCGCGTCACGTACTCGCTCCACGACGGCGGCTCCCATGGCATGAATTTGGCGATGGCGGGCGTGATGCATCCAAAAACCTCCTGTGCATCCATCATCTGGAACTCGCTGAGCTGCAATCTTGGGGACTGGATGACAATCATTGTGTCAGCCCATCAACGACGGATAATACGTGAACTGATGGACAGGACAAGTGTACAATGCATGCCGTTTTGGGATTCAAAAAGGAGATTCCGGTGAAGACGTCTGCCTTATTTGACCTAAGCGGTCGCGTGGCGGTCGTGACTGGTGGTAATGGCGGAATTGGCCGCGGCATTGCGCTCGGTTTGGCTGAAGCCGGGGCTGCTGTGGCAGTGTTTGGACGAAACAAGGAAAAGAATCAGCGGGTGCTTTCGGAACTGAAAGCCATTGGTGTTCCATCGATGGCGGTGACGGTGGATGTGACCGATCGCGCCGGACTGGAGCCCGCGCTGAACAGGGTCGAGGGCGAGCTCGGCGGCGTCGGCATCCTGGTGAATAATGCCGGCATCGCGTCATTGAGCGGCGGCGTGTTGAAGGAAAAACCTGAGGACTGGGACAGTGTCATCGAGACGCAGCTCAATGCGGTTTTCCTGCTTTCGAGGCTGGCTGCTAGGTCGATGGTCAGGAAGAAGGTTGGAAAGATTATTAACATTGGTAGTATGTACTCGTTCTTTGGATCTGGACTGGTTCCGTCTTACAGCGCGGCGAAAGGAGCGATCGTCCAACTGACCAAGTCGATGGCCATTGAGCTGGCCCCGCACAACATTCAAGTCAATGCCATTGCGCCGGGGTGGATTCAAACGGACATGACGGCGCCGGTACGTACAACGCCCATGAACGACGAGATTCTGGCGAGGACCCCGGCGGGTCGATGGGGTCAACCGGAGGAAGTTGCCGGAACAGCCGTGTTCCTGGCCTCGCGAGCTTCGGACTTCGTTACCGGTACGACGATTCGCGTGGATGGCGGGTATGCGATCCGATGAGATGTTGACGATGAGATGCTTTACCCCCTCTCATTGCTGTCGACCACCCACTTACTTCTGTTTCCCAATCTCGTCCTGATGCTCTTCGTTGCTGCCTAAAGTCCAAGCTACCTTCACTTACTCCTCCACTTTTGCATTCCCACAGGCGAAGGATCTTCGAATCGCCCATGCAAAACCCATAGCTCCCCCGCCGCCAACGCAGCGGCTTCCTCCAAATCCCCTATCGCAAATGCCACCGGCGGGACACACTTGTGGACTCACGCGGCTGCACGGCACCGACGCATTTGCGATAGGGACCTAAGATTTATCGACAGTTATCCGCAAATTAGGGTACGCATGGTTACACAGCTCGCATGTGCAAGGAGAATCGAACCGCTAGCGAAGGCAGCACCATTAACAATCCAGCGGCGATATAGATGGCCTCCAACCAGAAGAACTGTGGGACGAATGCTGCCTTGGGGAGAATCAGACGTTCACCAAGTAGCCAGCCTGTGAGAATTAGACCGGCGATGATCGATAGTAGGGCACCGTCGTCTGACTTGCGCAAAACGGTCATCGCAGCGACGGTCGCGCTTCCGCCGACAATCACAGTCAGAATCAAGCTGGGAATCAAGTAGCTGCGGAACGGCGTTCCAGTGAGCCATTGAGCTGGGAACTTATCGACCCCCAGTGCCAGCGTAATGCCACCCAAGACCGCCGTTAGCGCCACAAAAACGTTGGCGACGAAAAGCACCGCGCCGCAAAGGCGAAACAAAGGAGTTCCTGCGAAAACCGCCATCACTCTGCACATCCCGCCGATGGAAATCGCCACAAATACGATGAGAACCAGAATGAATAACCAAGTCATCGCTCCCCTTCGCATGGCCGTTAGGACCAAACTCGACGATAACAGGCGTAGCACTCAAGATACCTGCTATGGGTCAGTGAGTGCTATGGGGATTTCACGACAATCGGGAGCTTCCCGGCTTTTGGCAGCGAACTCGCCCGGAATGTCCGGCGCACCGCTATCGCAATCTTTTGCTGTAGAAGATCTCGGGATCACCTTCATCCAAATCCTGAATCACTCCGCTCAACACGTATCGCCTGGAAACCAAGAACGCTTGCATCGGCAGATTGGACAAGTTTGTGGAAGTGAAAATCCGACCTGTTTTGCATCGCACCTCAAACTCGTCGAAGAGGCAAGTGGCGACGCCGACCCTCCGGTGGGCTGTGTCAACGTAGATAAGGGGCACAAAGCCACGGTCAAAAAATCCGTAATTCATGACGCCGTAGCCGAGAAGAACTCCGTTCTTTTCCGCCACGAAACATTCACCGTGATTGACTGCGCTTTGTATGAGCGTCAGCCTGGATTCGGCAGACGGATCGATGGCTAGAATCTGCTCGATCTCGCCACTGACGGCAGGTCGAACCGCGATCACAGGCACAAGGTACTCCGGGCGGAACGGGCATGTCTAGAGCGTAATTGTTGTAACTATAAGGCGATTACAC
>JASHSL010000552.1 GCA_030040855.1 Terriglobales bacterium | reverse complement strand
CCAGGTTAATGATCGACGAGATGATACTGGAATTGGATTCGCCGGGAAGCGTCTCAAAAATCGGCATGGTTGATCTCCGATCCCTCTCTCAAGTTGACCGTCGCAACCACTGGGCGACCCGAGGCCCCAATCGCAAATTGAATGCCAATTTCCCGGCCACGAGCTGCGTTAAAAACACAGCTATTCCGGGCGACTTTCAAACTTTATTGACACTACCGCTGACAAGCATTTGGCAGGTGACGGAGCATTCTCGGTCATCCGGAGAATAATTCCGTAGTCGCATCGGTCCGTGAACGTTAACTGCATGTAAAACCAATCTGCTCAACGGATCTGCAACCCTTTTCGACTTTGGCACGTCGGGTGCGACGGCAGCGTGTGACTTAGGCGCAAAGCTTTCGCGAGGAAGCCCTCATGCTGAAATCCTTGTTCTTAATCATCGTTTGTGCAGTCGCGTTACAGGCTTTTTGCGAGCCGTCAGCGAAGTACCAAGTCGCCACAATCGTCGACGTCAAGCTGCATCAATCAGCTGGCGATAGCTCGTCGTCCGCGGTCGCTAGTTACGACGTTTCCGTTAAAGGTGCCGATAGCATTTACTTGGTTCTGTACACCGATACTTTGGGCACAGGCACAGTGAGGTATGTGCCCGGCCGAGAACTCCTGGTGCACGTCGGGAAGAACACAATCACCTACAACGACATTTCGGGCCGATCGCAGGAAGTGCCGATCATCAGCCAGAAGCCGGTCACAAATATGAGCCACTTGGAGCGATTCCGTGAGTATTTGACTGAATAATGCACGGAATACTTATCGCGCCGTCGAGCTTCCAGCGGAGAAACTGTGGTACAAACATGACTAGTTTTGATCCGGCGTTGAGAACTGAATTTAATCATCAAGCCACACTCGATTGGCAGCTCGATAGCGCAAGCGTGAGTAAAAAGCTTCCCGTCGTCTATTTAGCGCGGCACGGCAACACGGCTTGGACTCACACCGGCCAGCACACCGGCCTCACTGACTTGCCTTTGACCCCGGATGGTGAGCGCAACGCGGTGCGACTTGGGGAACGACTGAAGGGAATGGCGTTCGCCAAGGTGTTCACCAGTCCGCTTCAGCGTGCTGCTCGAACCTGCGAACTGGCCGGATTTGGAGCCGTAGCCGAGACCGATCGTGACCTGGTGGAATGGAACTATGGGAACTATGAAGGTCTGACCTCCGCGCAAATTCTGCAACAACGCCCGGACTGGGACCTGTTTCGTGATGGCTGCCCGGGAGGGGAATCGCCACAACAAATCGGCGAGCGGGCGTACCGGGTGGTTCAGCGAATCCGGAGCGTGCCTGGTGACGTTTTGCTTTTTTCGAGCGGGCACTTCATCCGCGTGCTGACTGGGTGCTGGCTGGGTGTAGGACCCGCTGGCGGCAGATTTTTTCTGCTAAGCCCCGCCAGTCTCAGTGCGCTTAGCTATGAACACGATCTGTCCCGAGCTGCGGTCCGGCTGTGGGATGACGATCGCCATGTGGGAACGTGAGCAGCAACCGCGAAACCTTTCAATGCCGCAAATAATCAATGGTAGATAAACAGGATTGCGAGGTCCTCGAATGAGCACAAAAAGCGTAGCACAAGCAAAACCCGCGCAAATCGTCCCCATGGCGAAGCCGGAAAATGTTTCCGAGATTCTTGAACGGTACGGCGGCGATGCGTTTCGATTTGCCGAGAGAAGAGGCGCCATTTACGAACGACATCTAGTTTTTGATCGTGCCATCGATCCGAAAGTAGCAAGCGCTCGCGAACGTTTCGAAGCCTTTGCGCATTCTGTGCGGGACATTCTGGCACAGCGCTGGGTGCAAACCAAGAGCGCCTATGAGCAACAGAATGCCAAGCGTATTTACTACCTCTCTATGGAATTTCTCCTCGGGCGTTCGCTGGCCAATAACGTCACCAATCTTTTGCTTGATCCATTAGTCCAGGATGTTGTGCGGGAGAAACGGATCGATTGGCTCGAATTGATCGAGCAGGAACCAGATGCCGGCCTCGGCAATGGCGGCCTGGGCAGACTCGCCGCTTGCTTTCTGGATTCGATGGCCACCATGCAACTTCCGGCGACCGGCTATGGGTTGCGTTACGAGTACGGAATGTTTCGCCAATCTTTTGTGAACGGATCGCAGCAAGAGAATCCCGATAATTGGTTGCGCGACGGTGACCCATGGGAGATTTCCCGCCAGCACGAAAAAGTGGAAATTAAGCTGAACGGCAGCTTCAAGGTGCGAGACGGAAAGGTCGAGGTAATTCCGAATCAACCCTCCAGCCTATGGGGAATTCCGTTTGATCGTCCAGTGGTTGGGTACGGAGGAAAGACAATTAACACTCTCCGCCTCTGGGCCGCCGCTGCCCCAGACTATTTCGATTTTCAAGAATTCGGCATGGGAGATTTCGTCGGTGCGCTGAGTGGAACCCTCGAAGCGGAGTCGCTGACCCGGGTCCTCTATCCAGATGACTCTACGATGGCAGGGCAAGAATTGCGCTTCATGCAGGAGTACTTTCTGGTCGCCTGTTCCCTGGCCGATTTGATACGTCGTTTTCTGCGGCACAACACTGACTGGGAGAAGTTGCCGGAGAAGGCCGCCATCCAGCTTAACGACACACATCCTTCCATGGCAGTCGCGGAATTGATGCGCATCCTCCTGGACGATGCGCACCTTGGATGGGACCAGGCGTGGGACCTGACCAGGAAAACTCTGGCCTATACGAACCACACCTTGCTGCCCGAGGCCCTGGAGAAATGGCCGGCTGCGTGGTTTGAACTCCTTCTTCCGCGCCAACTGGAGATCATCTACGAGATCAATCGCCGGCTGCTCGATGAGGTTCGCGTTCGATTTCCTGGAGATGAGGGCAAGATTGAACGGATCAGCTTGGTGGAAGAAAAGCCTTCACGCAAGATTCGGATGGCGAACCTCGCTATCGTTGGCTCGCACAGCACGAATGGAGTTGCCGCCGTTCACTCGAAATTGCTACGGACGACAACCGTTAAAGATCTGGCCGACATGTTTCCCGAACGCTTCAACAACAAGACCAACGGTGTCACGCCACGGCGCTGGCTGCTGGAAACCAATCCCGGCCTATCCGGAGCAATAACGGAAGCGATTGGCGAGAAGTGGATCACGGATTTGAGCGAGCTCAGAAATCTAAAAACGCTGGCCGATGATCCGGTCTTTCAGGAAGCCTTCCACACCTCAAAGCGCGAAGCCAAAGTAAGATTCGCTGATTGGCTCAAAACGACATCGGGACAAATCGTCGATCCTGACACAATTTTTGATTCCCAGATCAAGCGCATCCACGAATACAAGCGGCAACTGTTGAACGCGCTGCGAATCATCGTTTGCTACAGCCGCTTGCGGGAAAATCCTAACCTGGAGATGGTGCCGCGCACCTTTTTCTTCGCCGGGAAAGCTGCGCCTGCTTATCGGCTGGCCAAACTCATCATCAAGTTCATCAACAATCTGGCAGGCACGATCGATGGAGACCCAATTGTGCGCGGCCGGATGAAGGTGGTCTTCCTGCCTGAATACAATGTCTCCCTGGCGGAACGTCTGATCCCGGCCAGCGACGTCTCTAACCAGATTTCGACCGCTGGGTACGAGGCCAGTGGAACGAGCAACATGAAATTCATGATGAATGGAGCTCTGACTGTGGGCACTCTTGACGGCGCGACCATCGAAATGGCCGAGGAAGCGGGAAAAGAGAATCTGTTCCTGTTCGGGCTCACAGTGGAACAAGTTCAAAACAGCCAGGCCTGGTACAACCCGCATTGGCACTACGAACACGAACCCGAGACGCGAGCCGCGCTGGATCTTATCTTTTCTGAGTACTTCAGCCGTAACGAGCCTGGGGCCTTCGGTCCAATACGCGATACGTTGCTTACCAACGGCGATCATTATATGCATTTGGCAGACCTCACGTCTTATGTTCAGGCGCAGGACCGGCTCGGGGCTCTCTATGTCAATCGCGCCGGGTGGGCACGAAAAGCCATCCTGAACATCGCAAGTTCAGGAAAGTTCTCAAGCGATCGCACGATTCACGAATACACAACTGAAATCTGGAAGGCAGAACCATGTCCAGTACTTTAGAAAACCGATCCGTCGCAGAAGGTCCGGCGATTTCCCCTCTCGCAGGGAAACCTGCACCGAAGGAACTGCTGATCGACCCAGCGCGCTTGCAACGAGATTATTACGAGCGCAAGCCCGACCTAACCGACCCCAACCAACTGGTCGCTTTCGGCACGAGCGGACATCGCGGCTCAGCGCTTCGCGGCACGTTTAACGAAGCGCACATTGTGGCAATTACGCAGGCCATCTGCGAATACCGCAAAGGGCAGGGGATCGACGGGCCTTTATATATAGGGAAAGACACTCATGCAGTGTCAGAGCCGGCACAGCGCACTGCCCTCGAGGTGCTGGCGGCGAATGGGGTTGAAACCATCATTCAGAAAAATGACGGCGTAACGCCGACTCCCGTCATCTCTCACGCAATTCTCGTCTACAACCGCGGACGGAAGGAACACTTCGCCGATGGCATCGTCATCACGCCCTCGCACAATCCGCCCGAGGATGGAGGGTTCAAGTACAACCCGCCCAATGGGGGCCCTGCCGACACGGACGTAACCGGCTGGGTGCAAGATCGCGCCAATGATTTATTGCGGTCGGGAAACAAAGATGTGAAGCGCGTTCCCTTCGAGAAGGCCATCCGGGCAACCAGCACACACCACGAAGATTTCGTTATGCCGTTCGTTCGCGACCTCAGAAACGTCGTCTATATGGACGCGATCCGCAGTGCTCGCCTGAAACTTGGAGTGGATCCTCTGGGCGGGGCTTCGCTGCCATATTGGGATCCGATCAATTCGATTTACGGACTACAAGTGGAAGTGGTGAATAGAAAGATCGATCCGACCTTCTCTTTTATGACTGTGGATCATGACGGCAAAATCCGTATGGATTGTTCCAGTCCTTATGCCATGGCCCGGCTGGTCGGGTTGAAAGATCAGTTCCGGCTGGCTTTCGGGAACGACACTGACGCGGACCGGCACGGGATTGTCAGTCCAAGTTCGGGATTGCTGAATCCAAATCATTATCTCGCCGTAGCCATCCGATATCTGCTCACGCATCGGCCGCAGTGGCGCCGGGATGTCATTGTTGGAAAGACGCTAGTCAGCAGCGGCATGATTGACCGAGTCGTCAGTAAGCTCGGACGCCGCTTGTCGGAGGTACCCGTGGGCTTCAAATGGTTTGTGCCGGGGCTCGTGGATGGCTCGTTCTGTTTCGGGGGAGAAGAAAGCGCGGGAGCCAGCTTCCTTCGCCGGGATGGGACTGCGTGGGCAACAGACAAAGATGGGCTCATTATGGTGCTGCTGGCGGCCGAGATTACTGCGAGTACCGGCAAAGATCCTGGCGAGCATTACCAGGAGCTGACGGAAGAGTTCGGCACTCCCTATTACACACGCATCGATGCGCCGGCCACTCCGGAACAGAAAGCAAAATTCCAGAAACTCACGCCGGATGCGGTAAAGGAATCGGATCTCGCGGGCGAACCTATCACTGCCAAGCTGACGAAAGCTCCGGGCAATCAGGCTCCGATTGGAGGGCTGAAAGTTGTCGCAAGAAGTGGCTGGTTTGCTGCTCGGCCGTCCGGCACGGAGAACATCTACAAGATTTACGCGGAGAGTTTCAACAGTGAAGCACACCTTCATGCGATTCTGAGCGAAGCGCAGGAAATACTCAGCAACGCACTCTCCTCTCGAGCTGCTGCGTGAGCGCCGACGGACCAGTGACCGTTCCGCCGTTTCCACCCGAATATCGCGCTTCGGGGCTACTGTTGCATGTGACTTCTCTTCCAGCACCGTATGGCATCGGCGATCTCGGACCGTCGGCCTTTTCCTGGGTCAATCTTCTCCATGACGCTGGCCAGCATTGGTGGCAATCCCTTCCGCTCGGACCAACAGGCTATGGGAATTCGCCCTATCAGCCGATGTCGTCATTTGCTGGAAACGCTCTGCTGATCAGTCCGGAGAGCCTGAGATCAGACGGTTTGCTGTCCGAGAAGGATTGCGAATCTCACTTCCCTTCCGACTTCGTTGACTACGATGCTGTGATTCCTTTCAAAGTCCGTCTTCTCCAAGTTGCGTGGAAGCACTTCAAGTCTGGAAACTGCACGGATCTGCGACCGGAATATCATGAATTCCTGAATAAGCACGAACATTGGCTGAACGATTACGCGCTCTTCCGCGTGTTGAAGGCGAAGTACGACGGCGCATATTACCTCGACTGGCCCGAAGATCTGGTTCAGCGTCGACCGGAGGCTCTGGCTGCTGCGCGCCTCGAATTAGCGGATGAAATCGACCAGGTCTGCTTTGCACAGTTCCTACTCTTCCGCCAGGGAGATCAACTCAAGACCTATGCGCATTCGAAGGGCGTGAGACTGATCGGTGATTTGCCCTTCTTTGTCTCTCCGGATTCCAGTGATGTCTGGGCGAATCCAGAGTTATTCGCGCTCGATAATCGTCGCCGGCCGACCTTTGTCGCTGGTGTCCCCCCCGACTACTTCAGTGCGCAAGGACAGTTGTGGGGTAACCCCGTTTACAACTGGGACGCAATTCGAGCGAGTGGTTATCGGTGGTCGATTGACAGAATACGTGCCTTGCTGGCTCACGTGGATGCAATTCGACTGGACCATTTCCGCGGATTTGCGGCCGCCTGGCACGTGCCCGCGGGCGCGCCAACGGCTCAGACGGGCCACTGGGTATCAGGTCCCGGTGCGGACTTTTTCGGAGCTGTATCCGGGGAGTTGGGCGGCTTGCCGTTCATCGTCGAGGATCTCGGAATCATTACTCCAGATGTCCGCTCGTTGCGTGACCAATTTCAACTTCCGGGGACACGTGTTTTGCAGTTTGCTTTCGACGGTCATGCCGACAATCCATACTTGCCTCACAACTTCGTCAGCAACACTGTAGTCTACACCGGCACGCATGACAACGCGCCAACCCGAGAGTGGTACGAAGAATTGCCTGACTATGAGCGTCAGAACTTCTGGAATTACCTCAAGCGAGCGCCAGTCGGATACCCTGATGCGGTGCCTGCACTGATGGATCTCGCATGGTCGTCGAAAGCGGCGCTGGCCGTTGCTCCCTTGCAAGACGTTTTGGACCTTGGCGCAGAGACCAGGATGAACGTGCCGGGCCGGGCAGCCGGAAATTGGCGCTGGCGAGTCCGGCAAGAAATGCTGTCGGGTTCGGCTTTTGAATGGCTGCGTAAGTTGACGGAGACTTCGAAGCGCTCAGGTGCGTCGGCGGGCTCTCAAGAGGGAAGTTTGGGAAGCGAATCGATGTCGGTTGCGGTATCTCGACCCTAGATTAGAATTTCTTAGGCAATCGAAGAATATGCCCAGCATGGCCTCACGTGGGCACCAATCCGAATCGAATCACCCAATATCGCTTACGCTGTCTCTGTCTCGCGGCTGATCCGGCTAGAGGAAACGATTTCCTACGTTCACTTACGGTATTTTTAGGGCATCTTCTCGAGCTCACCTTCTGAACGTCCGACCAAACTATTTATTTACAAATTGAATCGGTGGCGCGCCTGACTCACGCTCGACTAACCTGGTCGCCACGGCAAACAGACAACTTACAGAGATGCCGCACATCAAGATGCCGGTGACACTCTCAATCGGCCCTAGCAGGCGGAAAACTCGGGGCAGGATGACATCACCATAGCCCACCGTCGAATAGCTGCTGGCTGAAAAATAAAACGAGGACTCCCACGACGGAAGACAATACAAGCGGTAGAACACTGACCAGAAGAAAATCTGCAAAAAATGCAGACCAATCACCCAGATCGAAAACCGAATCATCAGGACCGCGGCATGCAATGAGCTCAGACGGGCGACCCCCTGCTCAATGCTGGCTCTCGCCCAGCGAATAAGCACCGCGATCCCGGCGCACTGGATCCAGAGCGTAAGCCCAACCAGAAAAACGGCAGTACCGGCTTGGCGAGCAAAGGTCATCATCCTCTATTCGTAGGCGGTCTGGCGAACGCTTGGACTTCTGACATGCACGTTCTTCTCCAAACGAAGGTAGCCCGCCGCGAAAGAAAGTCCGAATCATCGCGCAGTTTGTCACCTGCCAGACTACTGTCACTACACTGCCCGACGATTGCGCGTACCGCCGCTTCCAAGTCTTTGCAATTGTGTGATCTGCGCCTATCCGTGCCATACATGTTCGCTGGAACTTTGAATGCATAACTACCGTTGAAGAAGGTTCACAGGCACTCGAATCGTTAGACGTTTTACAGGAGGAATCGAATGGCGACGAAGGTTGCCATCATTTACTACAGCGCTACGGCACTACGTATCAATTGGCACGTGCAGTGGAACAAGGCGCAAGCGAAGCGGGTGCGGATGTTCGGTTTCGCAAAGTGCGTGAGCTCGCTCCGGACGAAGCGAGCGCGTCGAATCAAGGATGGGCTGCGCATCGACTTGAGTCGCAACATGTTAAGGAAGCCACTCTTGACGACCTGGCCTGGGCCGACGCAATCATCTTCGGAACACCGACGCGATACGGCTTGCCCGCGGCACAACTGAAACAGTTCCTCGACACCACAGGTCCACTCTGGGTGAAAGGCGCCCTGCTCAACAAGATCTGCTCTGCCTTCATGAGTTCAGGCACGGCCCATGGCGGTCAGGAGACGACCATTGTCAACCTCAACACCACCTTCTATCACTGGGGCGCAATTATCGTTGCGCCAGGTTACGCCGACCCAATCCAATTCAAAGCGGGAATCCCTATGGAGCGTCATTCACGAGCAACAACGGGGCACCTAAACCGGACGAGACCGCGCTCGCGGCAGCGCGCTTTCAGGGCAAGCGTGTGGCCGAATTGGCAGCTCAGTTCATCGCTGGACGTTTAGCTCTGCTGACTACCCAGTAAACGAGCTAGGCAAATGCGACCGACAACAAACTCGATAACGATCCGAGCTGCTGTTAGGCAACTCACGATGTTGGTGTTGTCGTCCGTTTTGTTGGCGCCACAGGCACTTGCCGAACCCTCTCAAACCAACATCTTTTCTCCTGAGTCTACGCCGGACAAGTCGATTCTTGACCTGTCAACGTTTGTACTGGCCATCACGGGAATCACATTCGTTGTCGTTGTTACTCTGCTGGCGTATTCGATTTTAAAATTTCAAGCCACTTCCGTGACTAAGGACCGTGAGCCGGCCCAGGTCTATGGAAGCAGGCTGATTGAGTTGGCCTGGACGATCATTCTCATTGTAGTCGTCCTGTTTCTAGCCACCGCTCGATCGATGGGTGCACCAGATCCCTCACACTTGAGCCAACAAGATGCGCTTCAAAAGGCGGGCGCAGACGCCGTCTATTACGCGACGCGACTGCGCGGCGCTTCCAACGAGCTTGCCAAGCGGAAGCTCGGTTCGCACCACGAAAGCTCGAATGCTTGTCGAAGTATAAAGCCGCTGCGAGATAGGCGCCGATTGTGACTCATTCTCACGGCAAAAGTTCGATTCTTTCAGCAAATTGACTGGAGGACCAATGAGAGAACAGAACGAATTTCGTCGCAAAAAAATCCTGATGAACAACGGGAGAGCCATTCCCGCACTCGGCTTTGGCACCCTAATTCCCGACGCAGCCGAGACGATAACTGCGACCAGAGACGCACTGGAAGCCGGTTTTCGACACTTCGATTGCGCGGAACGGTATGGGAACGAGCGCGAGGTAGGCAGGGCTTTGCAGGCAGGACTTGCCGCTGGACGGATCGCGCGCGAAGACATTTTTGTTACTACAAAGCTGTGGAACTCCAATCACCGGCCCGAGCGCGTCGAACCGGCTTTCGAGGCGAGTCTGGATAGACTCGGACTAAACCATCTGGATCTCTATCTCATTCATACTCCCTTTGCGTTTCAACCCGGGGACGACCAGGATCCGCGGGATCAAAACGGCAATGTCCTCTACGACCACGAAGTGACTTTGCTTGACACCTGGAGAGCGATGGAGCGTCTCGTGGACCATGGCAAGTGCCGGGCCATCGGACTTTCAGACATCGGTCTAAACGAACTGAAGACCATCTATGAATCCGCGAGAATCAAGCCAGCCGTGGTCCAAGTGGAATCACATCCGTATCTGCCGGAAACGGAGCTATTGGGATTCTGCAAGGAGAAGGGCATTGTGTTTTTGGCTTTTGCACTATTAGGTCACGGGATGAAGCCTGGACTGCTCGAAGATCCGGTCATTTCGGCGATCGCCGCGCGAGTTGTAAAGACGCCGGCGCAGGTACTGCTGGCTTGGGCGGTGCAGCGCGGCACGGCTGTGCTTACCACGCCCAGGAGCGCGGCCCGCGCGCGAGAGAATTTCGACATCTCTGCCCTTCCGGAAGACGCGCTGGACGAAATCAATCGCATTCAGACCAGACAGAGGCTGAATGAAGTGGTGAGAACCGGCGTTCCGGGATTCATTCCGCAAGGTATATGAATATGAAAGCGAAGCCGAAACTAGAGCAGTCCATGCAAGAGGAACAAATCCGTACGGCCCTGAATGCTCACTGGCACGCGTCGGCAGTCGGCGATGCAAACGCGGAACACGATATATACGCTGACGATGCCATTTGTGATTATCCCCAGTCAGGCGAGCGAATCCTCGGGCGAAGCAATTTGCAGGCCTTGCGGAGTCATCATCCCGGCAAGCCTTCCGGCTTCAAGGTAAAGAGGATTCTCGGAAACGGGGATCTCTGGATCACGGAATACACAATCACTTACCAGGGGCGACCGGTGTACACGGTGAGTATCATGGAGTTCCGCAACGGCAAGGTCGTCCACGAAGCGCAGTATTTCGCGGATCCCTTCGAAGCACCAGCCTGGCGGAGGCAATGGGTTCAGCGGATCGCGTGACGCCGCACTGAGGATGCTTCCCGGGTTCATCCCTCGGGAAGCTGACACCAGACATTAGCACCGCGTCCATTCGGCCATAAGAAGATTCATGCTGGAGGTATTCCCAAGCTATGGCTCGACTGCTGTCGGTGAACGTCGGGCTTCCGCGCGACATCGTGTGGAAAGGGCGCACTGTACACACCGGGATCTGGAAGAATCCAGTACATGGTCGCTGTCGCGTCAGTCGGTTGAATCTCGAGGGAGACGGTCAAGGCGACCTAGCCGGACATGGAGGTGAACATCGAGCCGTCTTCGTGTATCAGATTGAATCGTATCGCTATTGGCAAGAGCAACTGAAGAGGAACGATTTCGTTTACGGACAGTTCGGTGAGAGCTTTACGATAGAAGGATGGGATCAGCTCGATGGCACTGCAGCTTTTTGATCGTCATTTTGTGGAATTGCGGAAGCACTGGAGTTTCGTTCACGTTCGTCCAGTGCCACAATCAATTCCTGGACCAAGAGACTCAACTTCTTAGAGTCGCGTTCGTTCGACACAGCAGTGCATAGTTCACGCCAGTGTTTTCGCTTGCGTTCAGGCATTTCATTCCTCCGCGCTCGTACGTTATCCAAACCTGCATGTCGGCTGCCAGAATGCTAAGTCGTTTCCACATCAAATGAAAGGACACTGTTGCCTGTAATTTCGACATGCCATCGGGATGAATATCCCACGTTTTTGCCTACAGGATTTTCTGTAGGGTCCGTTGACGGATGTTTTCTGCGCTCTTAAGAGCCAAATCGGTAAGGCAAGGCAATGGGGTGCGAAAGATTGTTTGACGGGAGACAGCTGCGTGGGTTCAACCCGTCATTTTCCGGAACTAGCTGTGAAAGGTCATAGGTGCGCGAGGCAAGCATCTGACGTCGCACCGAGAGAGTTCGGTTTTGGTGAAAACGGGTGAGTTAGACCTTGAGCGTTTCCTGCTCTTGAGTAGAGTGGCATTTTTCTTCTCCCCGCCCCGTGCTCGGAACATTCGTGGAGTCTAGAAGCTCACCGGGAACGCCGCCTGTTAGAGGTATCGGTCGCGGCTGTGATAAAGAAAATTGGGCAAGCACGTTTGCGGTGTTCTAGAATGCTTCCTCAGCGGATTCCTGTCCGAGTGGAGTGTGGGGTGATCTTTCATTTGTGCTCAGGAGGCGTTGTTGCACTGGGCTCGCTGTGTCGGTGTTTCCAGCTCGAGTTCGCTTCTTAGCGAGGCGAAGTTGACGGTTCGGGGAGTGACCCAAAACCTTTGCATTGCTTTCATCACTGGCAGCTACGATCGAACCGTTCACCTGCGATGTCTGCTCCTCATCAGAAAGTGTACCGGTACAAAACTCATCGTACGAGCGCTGCCTGAATCTGGAGACTCCGGTACGAGAAGCGGGGCGGTGCACGTTGATTGCTCGGCGAGAAAACGCGGATTGTGGCAGATTGTGGGAAACGTCTGCGCTGCAGCGCCAGCCTTGGCGCGCGGCGCATGAGTGCTGATTGGCTGCATATGTCTCAACGACAATGTTCGGTTGAGGATACCCCTGGTTCATCGCGTTTAACGATCTGACTATGAGGAAAGCGACACCGCCTGTGCCGGAGATTGCAGCCCGAGGGAAACGTATACCCGGTCCAGATGCTGCGCAATCCCAGGTTTCGCGCTTCTGCCCAAATTGCTCAGTGCAACTCGAGGAACAGCACTGCAAGTTGGTTTGTCCAATCTGCGGTTTCTATCTGAGCTGCTCGGACTTTTACTGAGGTAGCCAGGCTGGCCACACCGGGAGGCCAGTCCTCCGAATCGCTAGTTTGGAAGGATTGCCTACCCACCGCAAAGTCCTCATGTTCAGGGAGCCTGACAGCTTCTCTCGGTTCAATCTACAATGATGGAGGCGTACGAATTCACAAAGGAGAGGCGAATGCAACGCAAGGCAAGTGCAATTTGGAAAGGCAGTCTCAAGGAGGGTAAGGGTTCCGTATCTACGGTCAGCGGTGTGCTCCAAAATACTCCATATTCGTTTTCAACTCGCTTTGAAAATACGCCGGGAACGAATCCCGAAGAACTAATTGCCGCTGCCCATGCCGGATGTTTCTCGATGGCGCTTTCTGCACAACTGGCTGGCGCAAATCTGACTCCCTGGAGCATCGAGACGACAGCCACGCTCAGCTTGGAAAAGCTCGATTCGGGATGGTCGATTACTGCAGTCCATCTTGATGTCATTGGCCGAGTGCCGAATGCCGATCAGGCAACCTTCCAGAAAGCGGCGGAAAATGCCAAGACCGGGTGTCCGGTTTCGAAGGTGCTCAAAGCCAACATCACGATGAACGCAAAGCTAGAGGGCTAAGCTTCAGGAGCTAAGGCTAAGAGCGGATACGATAGTACGATCAAACCACGGAATGTTGGATATCGAATGCCGATCATTGTCACCGCTTCTTAGCTTTTCCGCTTCGCCTTCTTTGGAGAGGATAGCAGGGTGGTCGCAGCGGAGCCCGACGTGCCGCAGGGAAGACTTCGAGGGTAGCTCCATCGTCTGCCAGCTGTCGCAGAGGGAGCAGAAAAATTGCTCCGCGGGTTCTGTCTACCCAGCGGCGGCTTGAGATGCTCCCCCGAAGCCTGATTTGACAACCTGCCGCACCCCTGTAAAATATTTCTCAGTTCTTCCCGACAGGCAATTCAAGGTCACCAAAACAGTGGCCGAAGTGGCGGAATTGGCAGACGCGCATGGTTCAGGTCCATGTACCCGCAAGGGTGTGGGGGTTCGAGTCCCTTCTTCGGCACCATAAATCACGCAGCATTTCTTCTCTCCGCACCGGGTTCTGTGGCGCCGGCCATACCGCATGCACTATGGCCTTCTTGGTGTCCTGGTTCCCATCCGCCGCCCGCATGGAAGCAGACCCTGTGGTCAGTCAACGCGACGTTAGCACCTCAGAAGTAATGAAGGTGTACCTGGCCCGAAATGCAACCCTGCCAAGCCGTGAACATTTGAGTGCTGTACTCAGTTGGGTAAGCCGGTTTTGGCCAGTATTGTCTGGAAACGTTCTTCCGAACGATAACGATCGAAGGATTCTGTGACGTCTAATTTAAGGCAGGCGGGAGAACGCTGCTCGATGGCTTTGTCCAGCCACTGATACATCTGTTCCCGGTCGCCAAGCTCTGCGTATACACCCGCCACTCCAAAAGCGGGGACAAACGCCGCGTCACCGGCAAGAACTTTTTGGACGATTACCAGCGCCTTATTGCGCTGGCCGGCTTGTGCGTACAAGTTGGCCAGCACCAAGTTAGCGTCGGCGTCGTTGCCGACAAGAGCAACGGCTTTCTGGCCCTCCTCAATCGCGTCTTTGTACTGTTTTTTGTCCGCGTACAACAAGCCCAGCAGGAGATGGCCGACGTACTGATTATGCTCGGTCAAAAATTTGCGGTCGAGTTCGATCGCCAGGTCGTAATTGCGCTCCGCTTCCACGAGCATCACCATGGTCATGTCAATCCCGGCGGCAAGCGGGTTTAGTTCTTTTGCCATGTGGAATTGCTCTGTTGCCTCGTCAAATCGCCGGGAGAAGAGAAGCAGGAGCCCGTACCACTGGTGCACCGCGGCGTTGTTGGGGTCGAGCTCAAGCGCCCGCCGAAATCCGTTTTCGCCAGCGGGGAAATCCCAATCATAAAACAAGCTGATGTTGGCCAGAATGCCGAACGCCAGCGGCAAGTTCGGATCGAGTTCGATAGCACGCTGGGCGGCGGCACGCGCTTTAGGATAGACTTCCGCCGGAGCGGCTTGCGCACTTGCGCCCTCTGCCGCATAGGCTGCCGCTAGTCCTGCATATGCTTCGGCATAGAGCGGATCGCGGTCGAGAGCCTGATTGTAAAACATGACCGAATTCTGTTTATTCTCGAGCTGGGGGCCGCGCATTCCTTCGTATTGCCCGCGCAAGTACAACTCATGCGCCGAGGGATCAACCGGATGCCTTTGCGCCTTGCTTTCGGCTTGCTCGGAAAGCCTGACGCTTATGACCCTCGCCACGGCGCGAGAGATTTCATCTTCAATGGCAAACGTGTCCTTGGGCGTGAGTTCATAAGTTTCCGCCCAAAGGTGGTAGCCATCGGATGTCCGAATCAGTTGCGTCGTGATTCTTAGGCGGTCCCCATTGCTTTCTACACTTCCCTCCATCACGGATGAGACATTGAGTTGTCTTCCGATCGCGCGCACATCATCATTCTTCCCTTTGAACTTAAAGGCGGAGGTGCGGGCGACCACGCGCACGCCTTGCAACTTGGACAGCGCACTAGTGAGTTCGTCGGTTAAACCGTCGCTGAAATAATCGTAGTCCGGATTTCCCGTGAGATTGAGGAAAGGCAACACGGCAAGAGAGGGTGGCGGAGCATTTGCCGAATGCTTACTAACCTGCCGCCAATAGAGTGCGGCTGTACCGAGTACTAGCAGCACCGCCCCCAAGGCTAGAAGGCCTCTGCGACGACGAACGATGACGGATGCGAAAGCGTGCCAACTGCCTTGTGTAGCCGTTTGCCCGCTTCTCGCGGCCTGCGGCGCCGTGATAGCCACAAATCGGGCCGCGTAGCCACCTTTGGGAACTTCAATGCGGACTAGCGACTCGCGACCTGCATTTTCATAATGGTCTTCGAGCTTGGAGCGAAGACGGCGGGCAGCCATCCTCACTAGCGGGTCAAGCCGCGGGTCGAAGGAGGCGTCGCGATCAAACACCTCTACCGCGAGCCGGTACTCCTTGAGCTTGTCCCGCTCTCCGGCCAGGGTGCGCTCTACGACGTAGCGCAACAAGCGCTTCAGGAGTTCGGAGTCCCGCAACGATGGGCTAGCCAGAAGGACGTCAAGCTCCGCACGCACGACTGCTTCGCAAACTGCAGACTGCGCATCTGGGTTGCGTGCGTCTTTGAGGGACGCTGTCACTTGCCGCGCTCCGGAGAAACCTCGAAGCTCCAGGGGAGTGGTGTCCTGCTGAGACTTACAGCATGTTGCCAGTCGTTAACACTAGCCTAAATCTCTGTCACAGCCTTTCGCGGGAACTACGAGACACGATCGGGTTGATACACAATGGGTGAACCGCGTGAATTTTACTATAACTCTAGTCCAGAATGTTCGTGGAAATCGGGTAGTAGTAGTGGTACAGTCTCTGTACCGGTACAGTCTCCGTACCACTGCCGCGAAATGGCACCGCATTGCGCAGAGCGCTTTCCTTTGGGACCTTTCCTGAACGTTTATCACGCCGTGATGATCTTCAGCGTTTCTTGCTTACCAGGAGAATTGAAAACGAGGCTTCGAGCGGGTTAAGGCGGGTAGAGTCATTCGGCGCACTGCGGGCCGTTGCTGAAAAGCTTCTTCCTGCAAGAAATCGAATTACCCGCCTTTTGCAACTCGCAGTTAGCGACCATTTAGCCAGTTTTTCCCCACTTACGAGGAGGAATCGTGAATCTCGTCAAGGATTGGAGCGCGTTCGTTTGCTTCTGCCCTGTTCCCGCAAAACTCCTTTATATATAGCCACCGCATTGGGGACATATGAAACGCCTGAGTGAGGATCCGTATGTCGAGAAACCGACCTCGTCTGCTAGCCGATTCCCCGCGACCTGCGCTACCTGGCCATACAACTTCTTTGCCTCGATACCCGGGTAGCCAGCCGGCGTGGAGGGACAAAAAGTAAACAACACCGTGCTCATTGGCATGGCCCTGTTGGTCAGCCTAAGTGTTTCACCAGAGCTACCCGGGGAACCGTGACCTAAAACTTCGGCTTCCGCCATCCCAATGCGGTCAAGCCATCGCCATTTCCAGAAGCATTGGCCGCGAAATCACTCGATGAAACGAACAACTCGACAACTTAAACGTCGAGGCGGCTCCGTGCCTTTCCACGCCCGAACTGTTGAAGTACTTAGTTATATTAGGGTCGGGTTAGATCTTTCTTTCGAAGTTCGCAATAAACTCGCGCCCCGGTTCGAAATGCCTGATCTTGGGACTGCCTGCTAGTTTTGAGCAATCCCGAGCGAGTAGGAGTGGGCCGGACATCTCCAGCCCCCCAGCTTTCCTCAGAACGCCGCTGGCACCTGTCTTCAATCGTTCACCCTGTTCACTTTAGCCAAACGTGTTTCTGCTAAGCGTTTCCAAGAAAAGTTATCATTTTGGTAACAGTGCCTTCTGGCCATTTATAGGAACAACAACAAGAGCTCACGATTCGTTACGGGAGCAGCTAGTTTTCCCCCCCAGTTTACGGTAATTTTACCCCGAAATACTTGCGGGAATTGCCCCGGTTTCGCAGAGTATTTTCTTTGGTTTTGATTTACTAAATTTGCCTCCCTTTTCCGGTTTTATAGGTATGAAGCAGTGTTTGTGGGTTTTGAGACGTAAGAAGCGTCTGGGGGGTGTTAAATGCTGTACTTTGATTGCTTCGTGGTCGGGTCATGGATGTTCGCCCTAGGATGGTTTCTCGGAGCCGTCTGGATACAAAACCAGAATGAAAAAAGGGAACGCCCGCGTGCCAGTGAAACACTGGAACGGTGCACGGAGTGTGAAGCATGGCGCGTTCTGGGCGTAGCCAGCGCTTCCGCTGATTAATGAAGTGTGTGCGAGAGGGCCTAGGTTAAACAGGTGACGATTAGCTCGATCGCCTAATTCTCGTATTTGCTCCAAGCTCGAAGTGGTGACCCCACGGTCGCCAACGATGACCCCGGCACGAGCCGAGGCGTGGCGGCATCTCCGGAACCACGAGCAAGTCACGGTAATGGGAGCTCTCTGCCCCACAGGTTACGACGGGTAGCCATCGGCAGGAATGTTACGCCGCAATCGCGAGTGGGTCAATCGGCGTGAGATGACCCGATGACCCGGCTCGCTCGACAGAACGTTCCTGCGCGTTGGTGATGTCTGTGGCGCCATTGCTAACCGGGATTTCGGCCCACATCCATAATATGGCGTAATATGGTTTTCAGGGTGAGGGCAGGGTAAGTCGGGGTACCGTATAGGCCCTATAGGTTGAAAACACAGGATTTCCCTTTAGGATCAACACCCCATACAGAACCCTTCTTCGGCACCATGAGTCAAGAGAATTCCAATCAAAACCGTATCTTAGATCCCGAGCATCCCGATACGCTAGCGTCCGTGAACAATCTGGCTAACGTCTACGACGATGAGGGCAAGTATGCGCGCTCTACAGCCAGATTCTGGAAATCAAGCCGCAATTTATCCGCCGCAAACTCCAAATGCACAACTCGACAATATTGGCATAGGGCAGAAGTTGTAGCACGCCGAAAGACCCTTCCGCCTTGGATGGGTTCAGTCCACGCTTAGCTCTGGGCCCGCTTTCCTTGCTCGTTGAAGGAGGACAGCGATGGGTCACAGGCGATTATTCCGGCTGTGCTTCCTGACAATTGTCCTGTCCGTCGCATCTCTCGGAAGCCTGTCACCCGCAGTCGCGCTTTCGGGTGAAATCGAACTGATTACCCCACCCGCCCGGCCGGGGGCGTGAATACGAATCGCCAGCATCCGTGACCTGAGTTCGTAAACTCGGTGGCGACTCGGAAGTTGCGGTCAATGCTCGGCGCATTCTGGTGTCTGGGGGAATTCAGGCTCCGGCATTGCATGGGTGTGTGTCGACGTGCTGTCGTGGCTCGCCTTCAGGAAATCTGAATCAGTGGGTGGTGCGAGCAACGCAGCGGTTGGCATTGTGAAACGTCAGCCCTGCTCCCTCGCTTCTTGGCATCTGACGCAGTACCGCGCCCACGGAATGGCTTCCAGCCTTTTCAATTCTATGTCGCCGCCGCATTCGGCGCACTCGCCGAAACTCCCCTGCCGCAACCGTTCGAGCGCCTGCTTAAGTGTCTTGACGGTCTGCCGAGCGGCAGCCGCTTTGTGGACGAGAGATTGCTTTTCGTATTCGGCCGCCGCCTGATCAGCCGGGTCGGCATACCTTGCCACGGCAACCCGAGTTTCTCGCTGTGCGGTTGCTAGGATACTCTCCTGTTCCGCGATTCGGGTAACGAGGACTTGCTTGAAATGCACGGTTTGCTTTGCTGACAACACGCTGCGCCGACTTTGAGAAAGTGCCTATCCATTACGCTTAACCAACGGTTCTCGCATCCCAAGGGACATGTCATCCGAAGTCTCCGAGGATCAATTGCGCTGCCTTTTCCTGAGACGCGGCTTCAGAACAGAGCCCTTGGAAATCGAAAACGGCCCCGATTGTTCGGAGCCGTCCCAGTTTTCCGGTTCATCCCGACGATGCCCGGTCATGCCGCCTTGGCCGCGGCTGTCCGGAGGCATGCCTTCGCCTCACGGATGACCTTCTCGTAGTCATCGGCAACGGCTCGTTGCACATTGATGCGTGCGCCTTTGACCCCCGCTTCGTGCGCCAATCTCTTGAACTCCACCTGAACTTCCTCAGCTTGCTTCGGCGTCAAGAGGGTGACGGGGAGAGCGGCGGATTTGCCTGTCGGGGTCTGAATTTTCACCGAGTATGGGTGTCGAGGTTGTTGCGTTTTCGGAGTCATACGGCACCTCCTTTAATGCACTATTCTAGCGTGGGTCGCTGCATCAGTTGTGATGCAGAAATCTGCTTAAGTCTGAGCAATCGCACCTGAGGATGCCTTTCGCCGGAAGCCCGCAGGCTCCGGACGAAAGCATGCTTAGACGGGCGACTCCTGAAAAAGTATAGGTGGGATTTGCAGTGGCAATCCGATGCCCCAAAACCAGCAAGAGGGATGGACACGCCGGGTTGCGTGCCGAGGTACCGTGCCCATTGGTGCTCCCGGGACAGGGGGTCATGGCAGTACCAGACCTCTTCCGGCGACGTGTGCCGCCTCAGGTAGTCAATGTGCCAGTGAGGGCGGATGGAGGGCTCCCAATGATGCCTCAGCCGCGCACGGACACCTCCGGAGCCGAGGGCACTGCCGACATATACGTAGAATCCAGACTGGAGTTGGAGACGACCAAGCCGACCGACCCGGATGAGCGCACTCCCTCTCGCCGAAAGCACCAAGGCATACGTTCCCGCTTGGGTTTCTAACGTTGCTAACATGAGCCGCAGCCTAAGGCTGAATCCGCTCCGAGCATCATACGGGTACTCAGGCATCTCGGCCTATCTGTGTTTTCTGTGGGTTCGGTGAGGAGTTGTCCTAGCGGTTGGCCGACGGAACGCTCACGTCGTCGGGTGATGACAGTCATAGTTTCGCCAAGGGACGGGCGGATACTGGTAGTGGCATGGTCAGCAAACTGGCAGACGCTATCGGGCTGAAGACGCACGCAGTCGCCCTCACGTGGGCGGACGCGGCACCGAAAGGGTCGATACAGTTCAAACCGGGGCGGTGGGGGTGTGTAGTATCGGTGTTCGCCACGGTGGCCGCAAAAGGGCGGATTGGAGCCTTCGACCGACAGACGTACGGGTGCTGGGGCGGCGGCGTCGGTCTCGGATTGGGCAATTGCCATGACGCGTTCCCCGGTGGCATAGAAGGCCTTTGTCGGTTCCTTGCTGATGGCAACGAGTTGTCGGAAGAGGGTAGGCGAATCAGCGAGGAAATGGCCGCATGGGGCGGCCGACGACGAACCGACGATTTCTTGCAGGGCGAGCGATACCTGAAGAGTGCCGACGTTGCCAAACGTTTCCTCGAAGTGCTTCGCATGCGCGACCTCCCGGCTCACTACGTCGTGGTGAAACCGCTCGACCTCGCCGAGCCCGAGCAGGAAGACATCAAGAGCGTCACGTTGTTCGTTGATCCCGACCGATTCTCGGCCCTCGTGGTTTTGGCCAATTACACCGACCCCGATCTTGGAAAACGTGATTGTGCCGTGGGCGGCGGCATGCAGATCATGGGCATTATTCGCGTACCGGGAACTTGGAACGGGATCATCCCCGCGCACTGGTGGGGCTGACCGACTTGTCGGCACGGCTGAATGTCCGCGCATCGCTTGGGAGCAGCGTCTTGTCCTTCACCATGCCGTGGCCGCTGTTCCTGAGAATGGAGCAGAACGTGGAGGGGAGCTCCCTGCAACGCAAGACGTGGGCCGAACTTTGTCGCCGCTGAAACGTTGCGTCGAACCTATCAGGGGCATTGTGCGGATACTATTCATCGCGGCAGCAAACGACGCAGGTAGCATGGTGCCTTTGCCCTTGGGGCTCGCCTGCGTGGCTGCAGCGACTGAACGGGCTGGCCATGGGGTGCGAATGGTGGCGCTGGGCTCGGATGCCGATTGCGAGAAGGAGATTCGGCCAGCGATAGAGCAACTTTCGCCGGATGTGATCGGGGTCTCCGTCAGAAACATCGACGACCAGAACATGCAGTCGCCGCACTTTTTGCTGGCGAGCTTAAGGCAGGTCGTTGCCGTCTGCCGCGCTGCCTCCTCTGCTCGAATCGTCGTTGGCGGTGCTGGTTACAGCATCTTTCCGGGAAGCGTCTTGGCGTATTTGGGTGCCGACATCGGTATTCGTGGGGAGGGCGAAGCTGCTTTCCCGGCGCTGCTCTCATGGCTTGAGCAAGGTCGCCAATCACCGCCGCCACCTGCCACGTATTTCCCGGATGGGTCGCACGCGGCGACGACATTTGCACCCGCTCTCGATGATTTTCTTTTGCCTGAGCCGCGACTCTGGCTCGACTTCCCTGACAGTACGGCAACGCGGATTCCAGTCCAGACCCGACGAGGGTGTCCGTTGGATTGCATTTACTGCTCGACGAGCGCCATCGAAGGGAGGCCAATCCGCAGACGGTCTTCGGAATCTGTCGTTCGGTGGCTAACGGCGCTGCGTAAGAACGGCTTTCGGTATTTCCATTTCGTCGATAACACTTTCAACCTGCCACCATCCTATGCCAAGGAGTTGTGTCGCAAGCTGATAAGCGCCGACCTCGGTCTCGATTGGTGGGCCATCGTTTATCCGAAATGGGTGGATACCGAACTGGCGGAATTGATGGCAAAGGCAGGCTGCACGGAGGTAAGCCTTGGCTTTGAGAGCGGTTCCGAAACAATGCTGCCGCAGCTTAACAAAAGGTTCACCTGCACAGAGGTCAGGAAGATTTCCGACACCTTGGCTGGCGTGGGTGTTAAGCGTTACGGCTTTTTGCTGCTAGGAGGGCCACGGGAGACGATGGAAACAGTCGAAGAAAGCTTGGAATTTGCCGATAGCCTGCGCTTGGACGAACTGAAGATTACGGTCGGGCTAAGAATTTATCCCCAGACGCCACTCGCATTGACTGCTGTCGCTGATGGACTTCTCAAATCTGACGACAACCTGCTTTTCCCGCGTTTTTATATCAGCCCATTGCTTCGGGATTGGCTGCCCGACCGCATAGCGCGTCGGGAGTCCCGTCAATGATAATTAGCGTTCCATGCTGACGGACGCCGCACCGCGTGACCGAGACCGGGAAGGGTTTCTGGCGAGCGACCGGATCAAGGCTCTCGCTCTGCCGCATGATGCCCGCCTGCCTGCAATCGCTAAGTCCATCGAGTCGGCGATGAGGTCTGGAAAAAGCAAGGACGTCCGCCGTGCCTGCGCAGAGTTTCTGGCCGCGACCTCGGAATTCTACAAAGTCCCTGACTGCGGCATCCGTGTGCTCGCTGCCAGACCGCTGCGAGTCCGCGAAAGGTGGACGACCGAATTCTTCGGAGACTATACGCCCTCAACCATGCTGATCCGGGTCTGGATGCGGACGGCGGTGCGGAAGGAAATTACGTCTTTTGGAACGTTTCTGAGCACGCTATGCCACGAGTTCTGCCACCATCTCGACCTTCAGAAGTTCGGGTTCCGCGATTCGTGGCATACTCGCGGGTTTTACGAGCGAGCGGCTGCGCTTTACCATCATGCGCGGGGAACGCCTCCAAAGAAGTTGTTTTGGGTGCCGATGACGGGCGGGCGTTGGCGGATCGACTGGCCGAGAACGAATCGCTCGGCACTACGTTAGTTTTCGATGGAAGACCAAAGGGGTGGCCTGCCACAATCCATGAAGGACGATCCTTACCTGCTCGCAATGACTTGGCAGGCAAATTCTTGATTCGTTTGGAGGGCACCATGTCGCCACGCACACTTTTTCTTAGCAGGCTGATTGGGCTGTACTGCATTCTTGTCGCGCTATCGATGATGACTCGCAGGCAAGTTACCGTAGAGACGGTAGAAGCACTTCTTCGCAACCCATCGATGATGCTGATCCTCGGCGTAATCACCCTGACCGCTGGGCTGGCGATGGTTCTCGGGCACAATATCTGGTCGGGCGGTGGGCTCGCGGTTGTGGTCACCCTCGTCGGTTGGATAACGCTGATTAAGGGCCTGTTGTTTTTATTCCTGCCGCCTCAGATGGAAGCGGGATTGTTCCTTGGGCAGCTTCACTACCAGAAGCTTTTCTACCTCTACGGAGCCATTTCCCTCGTCTTCGGCGTCTACCTCGCCTACGGAGGATTCACGTCAAGGTCACACTAGCGAGGCTCTGAAGTGGGGCGTCCTCTTCGAGTAGCCGTCCCGATTCACTCCGCATACCAATCCGAATGGCGACCACCGCGTACACGACAAACACTGCGTTTCGGTCCACTGGTGCAGGGCAAGATGGCAACACCCGCCCGTGTCGAAGGTATTCCACTCGTTGCCAAACGAGTGTCCAACG
>JASHSL010000008.1 GCA_030040855.1 Terriglobales bacterium | reverse complement strand
GCTTCCATGGCGGCTTATGCCGCCCGCGCTCAAATGCGCAGTCTGGTGCTGATCCCAGAAGGCAAGGTTTCCTGGGGCAAGCTTTCTCAGGCCTTGGATTACGGCGCGATCACGATCGAACTCAAAACCGATTTTGACGGCTGCCTCGAAATCTTGAACGAGGTCGTCGAACGCATGCCGGTTTACCTTCTGAACTCGGTGAATCCCTACCGCATTGAAGGCCAGAAGACTGCCGCCATTGAGCTTTTGGAACAACTCGATTGGCAGTCTCCCGACCACATCATTGTTCCGGGAGGCAATCTGGGGCATGCTTCGGCGCTGGGGAAGGCCTTGCTCGAGCTGAAGGAGCTCAATTTCCTCACCCGGCTGCCCAAGGTCTCCATCATTCAGGCCGAAGGTGCCAATCCGCTGGTGCGCACCATGCGGGAAACGGGCGGCCGGAGGTTAGTTTCTATGCAAGCCGAAACCGCCGCCAGCGCCATCCGCATCGGCAGCCCGGCTTCGTGGAAAAAGGCGGTTCGCGTACTCGAACAAACCGGCGGCACCTCGGAGGACGTCAGTGAGGTGGAAATTGCTTGGGCCAAGGCCCAAATTGGAGCCGACGGAGTCGGGTGCGAGCCGGCTTCGGCAGTCACTCTGGCGGGGCTCAAGAAATTACGGAAGCGAGGATTTGTGAAACCGGGGGAGTCGGTGGTTTTGATACTGACCGGACACTTGCTCAAAGACCCGGAGTTCACCTTGAAGTTTCATCGCGGTGAATTATTCGGGGGGGAGGCTCGCGGCAGAGAAGCCGAGATTCTAGCCTCTCAAGAGCGGGCTCCGATCGTGCTCGAAGCTCGCGGGGATGCGGTCATTGCCGCCCTGAAGCAGGCCGAGGAACGATCATAGGCGTAGCCGGCTGCCCTCCCCACCACCCCGAAGTGGCGCCCAGTTTTTTACCGAAAAACGCCGTAAAGCCCCGCCCTTCAGGGCTGGGGATAGAAGGCGTATTTGCGAAGCAAAACCGATTTCCGCTCGTATTAGATTAATGTCTGAAGTATAATCAGTTCATGGCACTAGAAGGGTACAAATCGAACAAGAACGTTGTGTATTCCAGCAAGTACCATTGCGTATGGACGCCAAAGTACAGGCGCGCTGTGCTGGTGGGTCCGATTGCAAAACGCTGCGAACAGCTGCTTCGACAAGTGGCAGCCAAATATCGGGCGGAAATCATCGCTTTGGAAATCATGCCCGACCAGGTTCATTGCCTTGTAGAAGTGGACCCGCAGTTTGGCATCCACAGGCTGGTTAAGCATCTCAAGGGCGTTTCTTCGCACACGTTGCGGCAAGAGTTTCGCACACTCCAATCGCGACTGCCCACCCTGTGGACGAACAGTTATTTCCTATCCACGGTGGGGGGTGCGCCACTGGCGGTCATAAAACAATATGTTGAAAACCAGAAGAACCTATAAGTATCGGCTCTATCCCAATCGCAAGCAGCGCGAGGTGCTGGCGGCGACGCTCGAAGTGTGCCGTGAGTTGTACAACGACGCCCTGCAAGAACGCCGGGATGCATGGAAGACGTGCCGAACCCCGGTCACGTTCACCATGCAATCGGCGCAGTTGCCGGCGTGCAAGCAAGCCGATGGCGCGCTGGGCAACGTCTATTCGCAAGTTCTTCAGGACGTGCTCCATCGCGTGGACAAGACGTATCAGGCATTTTTTCGCCGTGGGCGTGGGTTCCCACGGTTCAAGGGTAAGGGCTGGTTTGCTTCGTTCACCTATCCGCAACTCGGTTTCGCTGCCCGTGGTTCGCGGTTGTCCTTGTCGAAAATCGGCAACGTCAAGATTAAGTTGCATCGCCCGATGGCTGGCGAGGTGAAGACACTCACGATTAAGAACGAAAACGGAACATGGTATGCCTGCTTCTCCTGCAGGGTAGACCCCGAACCGTTGCCCGAGAACATCGCCGCGGTGGGCATAGATATGGGTCTGGAATCTTTTGCCGTCACCAGCGATGCGGCAATCATAGACAACCCACGTTGGTTTCGCGCTGCCCAAAAGAGGTTGCGCCGCAAGCAGCGCCATGCCGCTCGTTGCGTCCCAGGCTCGTCAGGCTGGCGCAAGGCGTGCAAGTTGGTGGCGAAACTGCATCGTTACGTCTTCCACCAGCGCAACGATTTTCAGCACAAGTTGTCTCGTGAGTTTGTCAACAACTACGGCTTCATCGCCGTGGAAGATTTGAGGGTTCAGGGATTGGCAGGTGGAATGCTGGCCCAATCCGTACAGGATGCCGCGTGGTCGTCCTTCATGGCAAAGTTGTCCTATAAGGCTGAGAGCGCCGATAGGCTCCTGGTGAAAGTGGATGCGCGGAGAACCTCCCAGCCATGCCCCTGCGGTGCGCCTGTGCCCAAGCAGTTGTGGGACAGGAAGCACCATTGCCCAGTATGCGGATTGAACACCACCCGCGACCACGCATCGGCATTGGAGATTTTAAGGCGCGGACTGCGCCTAAGAACCACAATGCCTGCAATAGCAGGCATGGCTCTTGAA
>JASHSL010000551.1 GCA_030040855.1 Terriglobales bacterium | reverse complement strand
TCTTGCTGATCGCTCTGCTGACCGTGATCGGCTGTGTCATCTTCATCCTGCTGCTCTATCTGAACAGCGTAATGCGTTTCGTTTTGTTTGACAGTGTCATCGCAAAACGATGCGATCTCGGACGACAATGGAGCCGGCGGCAGGGAGCGGCACTTAGATATTTTGCCTGGCAAATCCTGTTCACCTTGGTCGTGGTGGTAGGAACAGCGCTCCTGATCGGAATTCCAGCCACATTTGCCTTGGCCGCCGGATGGCTCACCAAACCGAAAGAACACGCGCCCGTCCTCGCTCTTGGCGGCATGGTGCTGTTCCTGGTGGTGTCGGCTTTCCTTGTGGGCGCCGCCGTCGTGCAGGTCTTCACCAAGGATTTCGTCGTCCCCCAGATGGCGCTCGAAGACCTGAGCGCATTCGAGGGGTGGCAGCGCCTGTTGCCCATGCTGCGGGCGGAGAAGGGTTCCTATTTCGGCTATCTTGTGCTGAAGATCATAATGACCATCGCCGCCGGAATTATCCTCGGCATCATCACCACGGTTGCGATTCTCCTGGCTCTCGTTCCGCTTGGAGGCTTCGGGGCATTGGCTGTGCTGGCGGGGAAGGCCGTCGGCTTGCAATGGAACGTTTATACGGTGACGCTAGCCGTGGTGGCGGCCGCGATCGTCGTGACGATATTTTGCTATTTCATTGCCGTCATCGGTGTGCCCACGGTGGTGTTCTTCCCTGCCTATTCCATCTACTTTCTCGCCTCCCGCTACCCGGGTCTCGAAATGGCGCTCCACTCCGCGGTCCCGACCCCTCCCCCACCCCAGCCGGCCGCGCCGCCCATCTCGCCTCTGCCCGAAGCTAGCAGCTAGCTCGACTCGCAGGGTCGTATTCAGCCGCGGCGGAGCCGCGGTGACCTCTTGCGCAGCCGGCCCAGGTCATTCCGTCCGCAGAGCGTCGAGGAGGTTGGCGGAAACAGCACGTCGAGCAGGCAGCAACGAAGCCAACAGGGCCAACAGCAGTACGAACACTGTGGCCGTTGTCAACACCAGCGCATCGAAGGGTCGCACGCCAAACAGAAACGAACCGAGCAGGCTCGAAGCCGCCAGCACGCCCAACAATCCCAGCGCACAGCCCGCGATCGCCAGTTTCGCCGCGGATGCCATGACAAGCCCCAGAACCCCGGCTCGCTGCGATCCTAAGGCCATGCGGATCGCCATTTCCTGCATCCGCAAAGCCGTCGAGAACGCGAGGACGCTATAGATCCCCATCGCTGCCAACAAAACCGCCGCCATGGCAAAAACGGAAATGATGCCAGTGTTAAACCGGCGTGGGGCGTCGCTATCGGAAACCACACGCTCCATGCTTTGCACCTGCGTGAGCGGCAACTGACCATCGATCGACCAAACGGTCGCCTGCAGCACCTTTGCCATCTGCTCAGGCGCCATGGCCGTACGCACGACTATGAAGCCGCCGTTGCCTCGCGGAGTATCGGTTGGGGAGGCCAGGGATCCTAAGGATGTTTCAAACTGGTCGATCGGTTGATAATACTGTTGCTGGTTGGGAAGATCGCGCGAGTACTCTTTCACGTCGGCGACTTCCCCCACAATGGTCATCCACCGCGTCTGCATTTCCTGTGTGCCGATGCGCAATTGCTTCCCGATCGGGCTCGAACCGGGCCAGCAATGTTCCGCGAGCTTGTGGTTGACGATCGCCACCAGTTGCGAGTTCGCCGAGTCCGCGGGGGTAAAGAACCGGCCCGCCAACAGGGGAGTTCCAATCGCCTGCAGATAGTCGCCCGCGATCGTCACATAGGTGGCAAGGTTCATGCCGGCGCCGGCGGGCGGGACGTAGCCCTCGGCAACGAACGCGGTCTTCCCGGCGCTGCCCGCCGCGGGCAGAAACGAGGTAAGCCCAACCGACTTCACGCCGGGAAGTTGGCGCACGCGTCGGATCAACTCCTCATTAAACGCGTCGACCACCGACTGGCTGCCATATGAGTTCTGCGGCAGCGAGTAAGAGGCGGTGAGAACATGGTCCGGACGAAAGCCGAGATCGACGGCACGCAGCTTCTCAAAGCTCCGCAATAGCAACCCGGACGCTGTCAGCAACACCAGTGCGACCGCGATCTCACTGACTACCAATCCCGAGCGCAGCCAACCATGACCTCCGTCCGCTGTACCGGTACGACCTCCTTGCTTCAGGGTCTCGTTCACGCTGGTACGCAGGGCGGCGAAAGCCGGAGCCATGCTGCAAACTACCCCCGTCAGCACAGAAAGAACGATGGCAAACGACACGACTTGCCAGTCGAGGCCGATTTCCCGGATCCGAGGCAGAGTCTCGGGCAGCTGGCTCACGCCCACTCGCAACCCGATCGCCGCCAGACCGAGACCAAGCACGCCGCCGCTCACACTCAGCACCAGGCTCTCCAGCATTGCCTGCCGCACTAAGGTGCCTGCGCCTGCTCCGAGCGCCATCCGTACCGCAATCTCGCGGCGGCGGCGGATGGCACGGACCAGCAGCACTCCCGCAAGATTCGCGCAGGCAATCAGCAGCACCACGATGACGGCCAGAAACAGCGTCCGCACCAATGGACGCGATTCCTCCACCGTATCTTCATGCAGGCTGCGCACCGCCGCTCGAATGTGCAAGCTCGCCATGGAAGCGGGATAGCGGCGCATGATGTTCTCTGCGACCTGCTCGGCATCCCTCTGTGCCTGAAGAGGACTGATTCCAGCCTTGAGCCGGCCCACCATGCTGAAGTCCCAAGATGACGATCCGCTTCCGCTCCCGAGTTCCTCTGGAGTGAAGCTCATTGGGACCCAGAGCTCACTATGGTCCAGGTGTCCCGGCACCAGCGGGAATTCGAAATCTCGCGGCATGACGCCGATCACCACGTAGGGCTTGCGGTCGAGTAGGATCCTGCTTCCCAGGACCTGCGGGTCGCCGTGCAGCCGGTTCTGCCAGAGCCCGTAACTGATGACTGCAACCGGCTCGTGGCCGTCATCTTCCCGCTGCGTAAAGAAGCGGCCCATCAAAGGCGTCACCGCCAGGGCGGGAAACACACCCCCGCTGAGCCGAGCTGCGTTCACCTGCGCCGGCTCTCCGATGCCGGACAGTTCGTAAGCCGTCCGCTGATAGCCGCCGAGATTTTCGAAGCTGTGCGTATCCCGCGTGTAGGTGCGGATGTCGGGAGCCGTGACCCCGCCGTTGCCTCCCTCGTCTGCACCTTCGAGAATGTCAGCGAGCGCCACCACTCTCTCGGAATGGGGGAAAGGCAGCGGCCGCAGCAGCACCCCCTCGAGGATCGAGAAAATGGCGGTGGTGGCCCCAATACCGAGCGCCAGCATCAGCACCGCGGTGGTCGTAAAGCCGGGTGACTTCAGCAAATGGCGGATTGCGATTCGCAAATCCTTCCAAGGCATCGGTCGCACCTTCTCACCCGACGACTGGCCAGTCGAAAAGCAGGGTAAGGGTTAAAGACGCTCTGTGACTGCTGCCCAAAATTATAGCTTCCTTGGTTCGCACCCTGAGAACGAGTCCGAACTGAACTCTATGCTCCGCTGCCGGTTCCCCGCTACTGCTTGGGCCGAGTCTTGATCCAGATTGGCGTGCCCAGGAACCCGAAAGCGCGGCGAATCTGGTTTTCCAGGAATCGCTGATAGGAGAAGTGCAATTTCACCCTGCGGTCGGTAAAGAGGATGAAGGTAGGAGGCGCCACAGCGGCCTGGGTCATGTAATAAATCTTGACCCGCTGGCGTTCAGGGACGGGGGCTCGCTCGAAGTCTACCCGCGCGAGAAAGCGATTCATCTCTGCAGTGGGAATACGCTTGCGGCGCTCCTCGGCAACCCGCTCGAGCAGGGGAAAAAGCTTTTCCATCCCGCCGCCGGTCGCCGCCGAGATGAACAGCAGGGGGACGTAATCGAGAAACTTCAACCGCTCGCGCACTCTTTGTTCGTAGGCTCCACGGTCCTTGAAGTGCCGGCCGTTCGCCATTCGAGCGGCGCGCGACCGGCCGGCCGGCTTGCCCTGGCCGCTCAGGATCAGGTCCCACTTGTTGACCAGCATCATCAGAGAGCGCCCGCTTTCGTGCGCATAGCCGGCAATCGTGGCATCAAGAGCGCTGACACCCTCGGTAGCATCGAGCACCAGCAGAGCAATATCGGCCGACGCCAGATGTTTGCGGGCCATGACCACCGATAATTTCTCCGCCATGAGGTGGGTCTTGCCCTTTCGGCGGATGCCGGCCGTGTCGAGGAAACGGAAACACCGGCCGTTGCGCTCGACCAGGGCATCGACCACATCGCGTGTGGTGCCTGGAGTGGGCGTCACGATGGCGCGAGCGGTGCCGGTCAACCGGTTCAAGAGCGTGGACTTGCCTACATTGGGATGGCCGATAATGGCAACCTTCGTCTCCCCTGTTTCTTCCCCTCCCGGCTCTTCTGTTTCGCTGGGGATGAGCTCTTGCGGAGCGGCTTCGAGCAAGGCATCGAGCAGCTCATCCACCCCCCGTCCCTGTTCGGCGGAGATGGGAAACAAGCGGCGAATTCCCAGCCGGTGGAAATCCGGGACCAGGGCTTCTTGCCTTTCCGAATCGATCTTATTGACGGCCACGAATACCGGCTTGCCGCTACGGATGAGCAAGCGGGCCAGCTCAAGATCGGGGGCCGCGAGCTCGCTGCGCCCGTCGACGACCATAATGATAGCCGTAGACTCCTCGAGAGCCACCTCGGCCTGACGAAAGATTTCCGTCGCCATCATGTCATGGCGCTCAGAAACGATTCCCCCGGTGTCGACGATACGGAGGCGGCGTCCGCGCCACTCTGCCTCTTGGTATAGGCGGTCGCGGGTAATACCCGGCTCATCGCCCACGATGGCACGGCGGCGGCCCACCAGGCGATTGAAGAGCGTAGACTTGCCCACGTTGGGACGCCCCACGATGGCGATGGTCGGAGCCGGGTGCGAGTTGTGTGCGCCGTCGGTCAAGGTTCGGCTTCCGAGCAGGTGCCCCAGGCGCTCGGGGAGCAGCCTGGCAGATTGCAGTCGCTCCCTTCAACCCGCAGGCAGCAGAGAACCTGCCCGCAGGCGAGGGTTGCGCTACAGATCGAGAGGCGAATTGTGACTTATTATAGAGACTCCGTGACCACGCGTTCGCAGCCTGCGGTGCCCAGCACGAAACCGACGGCCTCGCTCTATAACTTCTTTGCTCCGAGCGGCGTTCTCTCCCGCACGCATCCCGCCTACGAGTTCCGGCGGGGACAACTGCAGATGGCGCAGGCAGTCGAACAGGCGCTCGGAGAGAAACGCCATCTGATCATCGAAGCCGGTACGGGTACGGGCAAAACCCTCGCCTATCTGGTGCCGGTGATTCAGTCCAGGAAGCGGGTCATCATTTCGACCGGTACCAAGAACCTGCAGGAGCAGCTTTTCTACAAAGATATCCCTTTTCTGGAGCAGGCGCTCTACCCGCAGGGCAGGGGAAAGCTCAACGTTTGCTATATGAAAGGGCGCAATAACTACCTGTGCCGGAAAAAGCTTTACGACCTCACCCGGCAGCCGGTGCTCAGCGGGCTGGACGAGATCGAGCACTACCGGATCATCGCTGGCTGGGAAAAAACCACCTCCAGCGGAGACCGTGCGGAATTAGCCGCGTTGCCCGAGACGAGCGCACTCTGGCATAAGTTGGACGCGCGCTCGGAGACCTGCATCGGTCAAAAGTGCAGCTCCTGGGAAAACTGTTTCATCACCGAGATGCATCGCCGGGCGATGGAAAGCGATATCATCATCGTCAACCATCATCTGTTTTTCGCCGATCTCGCCATCAAGCAGACCGAGAATGCTCCGGATGCCGGCATCCTGCCCGAAGTTGGAACGATCATCTTCGACGAAGCCCACGAACTTGAACAGGTGGCGGGAAGCTACTTCGGAGTCTCGGTGAGCAACGTCCGCGTGGAGGAGTTGTGCCGGGACGTGGAAGTGTCGCTCGAGCGCGACCATCTGCTCTCTTCCTCCGTGCGGTCTGCGGTGAACAGTTTGCGCGAGCGTTCCGGGCTTTTCTTCTCGGTATTACCGCCCGGAGAAGGACGCTTTGCCTTTGACAACCGGCGGCAGTTCCTCGAGGAGAACGGCGAGGAATTCCTCGCCCTCGGCAAGTCTTTGTCCCGCCTGGCTTCCGAGCTCGAGAACCTGCCGAACAAACCAGAGGTGGTCTTCAGCTTTGTTCGGCGGGCGGAAGAATTGCGGATGCAACTTGGGGTACTCCTCGAACTGGAAGATCCCAATATTGTGTACTGGATCGAGCGGCGCACGGCGCGGGTCGGGCGCCCCGTCAGCCGCCAGCGGAACCCCGGCCCCGCCTCCGCTCCGGAAGAAATGCGGGGAGCGAGGACGAATGTCTTTCTTCAGGCCACGCCCATCGACGTCGGCCCCATTTTGAAAACCTGTCTGTTCGACAAGCTCGACTGCGCCGTGCTGACTTCCGCCACTCTCGCCGTCGGTGGAGGCTTCTCTTACGTGCGGCGACGTCTGGGTTGTGAGCATGGCCGAGAATTGGTCGTGCCTTCCCATTTCGATTACGCCAGCCAAGCCCTGCTCTACATTCCACCCGATCTTCCCGATCCTCGGACAATGCAATTTGCCCCTAAGGCAGCCGAACGAACGCGGCGCCTGCTCGAGATCACACAAGGCCGGGCCTTTGTGCTGTTCACCAGCCACGCCCAGATGAAGGATATCTATCAACGCTTATTGGGCGAACTCGGCTTCCCCATGCTGCTGCAGGGGGACGCGCCGAAAAGCAGCTTGCTCGAACAATTTCGTCTGACCCCGCACGCGGTGCTGTTCGCAACTTCGTCGTTCTGGCAGGGGGTGGATGTGCAAGGAGAGCAGCTCAGTTGCGTTATTATCGACCGTCTGCCTTTCGCGGTTCCGAGCGATCCGGTGGTAGCCGCGCGCGTGAAGGCGATCGATGCCGAGGGCGGAAACGCCTTCCTTCAATACCAGGTGCCGGCCGCCGTGATCACTCTGAAACAGGGCTTCGGACGGCTGATTCGTTCGCTCGACGACCGCGGCCTGCTGGCTCTGCTCGACAATCGCATTCTGAAAAAGCAGTACGGCAATCTCTTTTTCGAGAGCCTGCCCAACTATCGCAAGACCACGGACTTAAGCGAGGTCGCGGCCTTCTTCGGCGCCAAGCAAGATTCGGTTTCGACGCCCTGAGCCCTGCTCCGTTTCTCTACCGTTTTCGACGAGGCTTGCTAGTCCGCACCTGATCAGGAAACACGCGGGCGAAAATCCTGTCCACGTTGCGCAGCTGTCGGGTTAGATCGAAGGCGCGCTCGATCTGACGGCGCGGCACGCGCTCGGTGATCGATCGATCCCGCAGCACCAATTCCCGGAAATTGCCGCCTTCCCTCCAGGCGCGCATCGCGTGCGCCTGCACCCGCCGATAGGCTTCTTCGCGGGTCATCCCGTGTTCCACCAGATCGAGTAAAACCTGGCCGCTGTAGACCAGCCCGCCGCTGCCTTCGAGATTGGCCGCCATTCGCTTCGGGTACACGATCAAAGTGTCGACCAGATTGCTGGTCTTCTCGAGCAAGTAATCGGTCAGGATGGTCGAATCCGGAAGGATCACCCGTTCCACGGAAGAGTGCGAAATGTCACGCTCGTGCCACAAGGCGACATTCTCGAAGCCGGCCTGGGCATTCGAGCGCACGATGCGCGCCAGCCCGCTGATCTGCTCGGCAGTCACGGGATTCCGCTTATGGGGCATGGCGGAGGACCCCTTTTGGTTCTCGCTGAAGGACTCTTCCGCCTCCCTGACCTCGCTGCGCTGCAAGTGACGGATTTCGGTGGCAATCTTGTCCAGGGTGCTGGCAATGACCGCCAGGGTGGCCAAGTAATAGGCGTGGCGGTCGCGTTGAATCACCTGGGACGAGATGGGGGCGGCTTTGAGGCCCAGGCGCGCGCAGATCTTCTCCTCGAGCTCCGGGCTCAGATGGGCAAAGGTGCCGACCGCGCCCGAGAACTTCCCGACCCGCATGTCCTCGGCGGCGCGTGCGAAGCGCTCCCGATTGCGCTCGATCTCCGAATACCAGTTGGCCAGCTTCAGTCCGAAGGTGATGGGCTCGGCATGCATGCCGTGCGTGCGCCCCACCATGGGTGTTCGCTTGAATTCCCAGGCGCGTCGTTTGAGCACTTGAGAAAGCTTTCGAAGATCGGCGGCGATTCGGGCGGAGGCTTGGCCGATCAACAGGGCTTGCGCCGTATCGACCACATCATTCGAGGTCAGCCCATAGTGAAACCAGCGGGCATGCGGACCCACCATTTCCGCTACCGCGGTGGTAAAGGCGATCACGTCGTGGCGCACCTCGGCCTCGATCTCATGAATGCGCTCGAGGGTGAAGCCGGCGCGCTCGCGGATGGCCTTCGCTGCTTGCTTGGGAACGACGCCGGCGGCCGCCAAGGTCTCCGTCGCCGCCACCTCTACCGTCAGCCAGGTGCGAAAGCGGTTCTCGTCGCTCCAAATCCGGCCCATCGCGGGCCGGGTGTATCGCGCGATCAACGTCTTCTCCTTACTCTTGGTCTCTTGGCAACCCAAGCAGTTTGTCACGAACAGGGGAGGAAATTCCCTCCTCCGTTGGCAACAATCGCGGGACTAGGGATTCTAAACGGTGTCGAACCCGGGTGACCAGTAGTGCTGGTCGAATCAGGGGGAGTCGTTGGATTTCGACCTCCGGCAACCACCCCAGCAGGTGGAACCGACATCCCCATGACCGGGGAGTCGATCAGCCTGATCCCTGCTCGTGAATGTTTGAAATTTTCGGTAGTGGGTCAGTTGACCCACTACCAAAATTTTCTTCTCCATCGTGGGGCGGATCGCCATCTTAAGCGCTGGCGGCGAGCTGGTCATCAGAGTTCGTGTTGCCAAAGCAGAGCCTCAAGACAAGGCTGCGTGGTAGAGACGTGGGGGCGATGAGGTTGCCGCAGCCTACGAGAAACTCTCTCCCCATAGCCGACTTCCGCTTTTCAGGCGCTTCGTGTTCTGGCTACTGATAGCGGGTTCGGGAACTATTCTGCTCATTGCTTCGGTGGAAATCACACTGACTCGCTGCTCGTGACCGTCGTCACTTCAGGTATATATCGTGATACGATTAAAATGTCGACCAAAGGAGAGAATCCCCCGATGGAGAGGCCTCCTACCGCAGCCGATTACCAGGCCTTGGCGGAGCTGCGCTACCAGATCCGCAAATTTCTTCACTTTAGCGAGCAGGCTGCCCGCCGTGCCGGGCTAGAGCCTCGCCAACACCAACTCCTGCTGGGGCTGAAGGGCCTCCCCGAAGGCGTGCGCCCGTCGATTGGTGAACTGGCCGAACGCCTGCAGATTCAGCACCACAGCGCGGTGGAACTGACGAACCGGCTGGCCAAGCGCGGCTATGTACGGCGCTACGGGGACGGCCAGGACCGGCGTGAAGTGCTGCTTTCTGTCACGCGCAAGGGCGAGAAGATCTTAAGGGAACTTTCACTCGACCACCGCGCCGAGCTTCGCGTGCAAGGGCCGGCTCTGATCGCAGCGCTCCGCCGCACCGTCTCAATGAGCAGGAACCGCAGGTCTTCCCCTTCCCAAGCTGGGGCAAAATCCTAAGGAGAAGAATTCAAATCGCCCAAGATGCTTCCAGGATCGTGACCGAGGCCGCTGCCGGCCCGGCGACCATCGGCGCTACCGGCGTGCAGATAGCGGACGTACGAGCGGCCGAGCCGGCACAGTTCCGCATGTTCTTCATGTCGATGCTGGCGGCAGGCATCGGACTGATTGCCGGGCTGATCGCCTACCTGCTCTATGACCTGATTGGGTTGATTACCAATATCGCCTTCTATCACCGCTTTGCCTTCGTTTTCATCAGTCCCCGCCACCACCAACTCGGCCTGTGGGTCGTCTTGGTTCCGGTCGTCGGCGGCATCATCGTCGGATTCATGGCCAAGTATGGAACGCCCAAGATCAAGGGCCACGGCATTCCGGAGGCTATGGAAGCCGTGCTCATCAATCGCAGCCGCATCGAGCCGCGGGTCGCAGTTTTGAAGCCGCTTTCCGCCGCCATTGCCATCGGCACGGGTGGTCCGTTCGGTGCGGAAGGCCCCATCATTCAGACCGGCGGGGCTTTTGGATCCCTGATTGGGCAGGCGTTACATACCACGGCTTCCGAGCGTAAGGTGCTGCTGGCGTGCGGAGCGGCGGCGGGCATGTCGGCTACCTTCAACACCCCCATTGCCGGCGTCATCCTCGCCATCGAACTGCTGCTCTTTGAGTTCAAAGCGAGATCGTTCATCCCCCTGGTGATCGCCAGTACGCTGGCCACAGCCGTGCACATGCAACTTCTGGGAGCCGGCCCCATGTTCAAGGTCGCCTCCATGGACTTCGGGGTTCCGCGGGCGCTGCCCTTTTATCTGGTGCTAGGCGTCGTCTGCGGGCTGGCTGCCGTGGGCTTCAGCAAGCTGCTCTATTGGACGGAGGACCAGTTTGAGAAGCTGCCGGTTGACGAGCTGTGGTGGCCGGCCATCGGCGCCCTTGCCTTGGGCGTGATCGGGTATTTTGTGCCCCGGGTTCTAGGCGTTGGCTATGACACGATTGGCGACATCCTCAATGCCAGTCTGGGGTGGAAGCTGCTCATCATCGTCATGCTGGCGAAGGCGGCGGCACTGGTCATTTCGCTTGGTTCGGGGACTTCCGGCGGCTTGCTGGCCCCCATGTTCATGTCGAGTGCCGCCATGGGCGGCATCTTTGCCATGGCGACCGACGCCTTGTTTCCCTCAGCCCATCTCTCCCCGGCAGCCTTCGCTCTGGTTGCCATGGGTGCGGTTTTCGGCGCCGCGTCCCGGGCCACATTCTCCTTCATCATCTTCGCCTTCGAAATCACCCGCGATTACAATGCGGTACTGCCGCTCATGCTGGTGAGCGTGATTGCCGACGGCATCGCCATGTTATTGATGCCGCGAGCGTCGATCATGACTGAAAAGCTGGCCCGCCGCGGGCTGTACATCCATCAGGACTACGAGGCGGATATCCTCGAGCAAATGACGGTGGCCGAAACCATGGACAAAGAGGCTCCGAGGATTCCGGCGGAGATGAAAGTGGGGGAATTGTCCGATCGCATCACCCGTCGCGATCCGGAGGTCAGCCGGCATCAGGGCCTGCTGGTGGTCGACTCGAAGGGAAGCTTGGTCGGGATCATAACCCGGGGAGATGTGCTGCGTGCGCTCGACAAGGACCCCAGTGGCAGCGCCACGGTTCTTGAAACCGGAACGCGCCAAGTCATCGTGACCTTCCCGGACGAGAAGCTGGCGCAAGCATCCGCCAAAATGCTGCGCAACAACATTGGCCGCCTGCCGGTCGTCGACCGCAACCATCCGCGCCGCATCGTGGGTTATTTGGGTAGGCCGGGAATCATGGCCGCACACCTCAGACGCCTGGAAGAGGAGCACGTACGGGAACCAGGATGGATCCGCCGGCGGCGGGAAAGGGTACCCCCTGCGCGCTAACGTTTCGCACCTTTCGCTTGCGCGGCTTGAATTAACGGTCGCAGGGCGCGCACCGAAACACCCAAGGTCCCACCGGAGAAACCGTCGATGTAGGCGGCGTTCACCCCGATCACCTCGCCCTGCGAATTAAACACCGGGCCGCCGCTGGCGCCATGCGCGGTCGGAGCATCGTAGATGAGCTTGTCGCCCACGACATCGCCCAAATGCCCGCAGGTGGCGGAGGGACGGATCAGGGACAGGGCGGCCAACTCACTGGCCGCATTCTGGTCATCGTGACGAAACGCCAGCCTTTCATAGACCGCGGCGGGCGACTTCGCGACCATGCCCAAGACTCCCATGGGGTAGCCGACCACGGAAACCAGCTCGCCCGGGTCGGGCGGCTGCCCGGCCAGAGGCAGGGACCTGAGCCGACCCACCGCCTGCAGATTCTCGATGCGCAAGACCGCCAGATCGCCTTGCGCCGACAACTCCGCCGGGATCAGATTCACCGGTTGCGGCTGTCCGGGAAAGAAGGCGATCAATCGTTCGAGGTGAGGATGGGCACCTTTACGGATCAGAACCGTAGAATCGGGATCCTCGTACCAGGGCTCGGCCACATGGCGGTTGGTCGCCAGCAGCCCTTCGGCGACCACAAATCCGGTTCCCGACACCCGCGCCCGCAGGGCGGGCGGAGACTGGCCATCGTAGGCAATGTCGTAAACCCCGTGTATGTAAGCGATGGAATTACGGTAACGGTTCAACACCAAAGCAGGCATCGCCTGCTCTTGCTTGAGGCGTTGCACTTCGCTTCTGAGGCCTTGCACTTCCTGCTGAACTTCCCGCGTGGCCGCCAGCGGATAATAGTGTGCCAGCAAGCCGATGCTGACGAGCACGAAGACCGCCAGCATGCCATGCAGAGCCCGTTCCCAAACGCTCAAGACCGGTTCTTCTGAACCTTGTGGATTGCTATCCATTGAGACGAAACTGGCATTCCGGGGAGGCGGCCCTACTCGGCCCAAAACCGAGCCTCTATGCTCGCGCGTTCCTCCGGGGTTTCCTAGGGTACGGAAGGCGATGTCCGAGGGAGTAGGGCTATCTCCTTGATC
>JASHSL010000550.1 GCA_030040855.1 Terriglobales bacterium | reverse complement strand
GCAGAAGTCCCGTCGCCCGATCCATCTCGACTTCCGATTTTTCGTAAGCCGCCATCGCTGAAACCAAGTTCGACTCGGCCGAGGTCAAGGCGGCTTGATCCTGCAAAACCGTGGTCGGAGTGCCCACTCCGACGGCCAGCTTCTTCTGGTCGGAGTCGAGGGTTTCCCGCTGAAAATCGACCGCTGCCTGGGCGGCGTCGACGGCGGCGCGGTTCTGCTGGACATCAAATTGCGCGTTGCGCACTTCGATACGGACCTGGTTCTCCAGCTGCTGCAGACGCACTTGGGCTTGGCGATATTCCAGTTCGGCGCGCACCTGATCGGCCACCGCGGTGCGATTCCTTAGGGGAACGCTGAGCGTGATTCCAACTCCCTTGTCCGGCGATACGGAGGTGACCATCTGCTCGAGCGTGTTGCCGTAGCTGACCGGTCGACCGGAGCGAAACGGCGGCGCGGCGTGCGCCGGATCGAAACACCCGAAGGGACTGGTCACGGAGGTGCAAGCACCGCCCAAAGACGGAGGCACCAGCGTGGGGTTCACCTCGCCCCCGATGCCGGAACCGCCGTAATAAGCGTACACGTTGAGCGCCGGCAGCATGGCGTTGCGCACGGCTTTGTTGTTGATCTCCCGCGTATGCAGGTCGATGCGGGATTGGGCGAGCTCCGCCCGATGGCTCAAAGCGTCGTTGATGAGGTCCTCGATCGGAACCACCGGCTCCTTGGCCGGCAATTGCATGGCCGAGGAGGGTATCACCTCGGCGCCGGCCAGGATCGGATCTTCGAGATTGCGACTCAGAGCATTCTTCATCAGCAGTTCCTGTAACTCGAGGTTGGTCTGGGCCAAGATCAGATTTTGCTGATCGGTCTCGACCACACTTTCGGCGCTCACGATTTGGATGGGCGGCAAAGTGCCGAACTGCACCTGCTTCTTGTTATCGGCCAGCGTGCGTTCGGCGAAGGCCAGCGCCTCCTTCTGCACCCTTACGTTTTCGTAGGCATAGACGAGGTTCCAGTAGAGGTTTTCGATCTGATCCACGGTGGTGATGATCTGTAATCGGAAGGCCACATCGGAGATTTCCCGGTTGTTCTTGGCGATGCGAATGAAACGGGAGTTGGGCAGGAACCCGAAGCCCTGCAGAATGTTTTGCGTAACCCGGAATTGGAAGTTGGAAGCGAGTCCCGGAGTGTAGGTCACCGTGGGATTGTTGCTGGTGGTGTGGGTGTTGTTGAATCCCACGACCAGGTTGGTGCCCGACTGAAAGCCCTGGGTATAAGTAAACGTGGCCGTGCCGGTGTTGGTATTCACCACGGGAATGGGGGTGAAAGTGCTCGTGGATTGCGCGAAGTCCCGATCCATCTGCAGGGTGCCGGTGACGACGGGATCAAAACTGGTGATGGTCGAGCCAATGCCCAGCGTGGAGCTCACCAGTCCGTTGGTGCCGGTGCCCACGCCTCCCGCCGCGACGCTAGTGCCGCCGGTGCCCGAACCCACGGCTCCGCTGAGGCCTCCTACCCCACCGCCGGGGGTGTTCTGCACGATACCGGTATTTACGCCGAGAACGTTCGCCCCGGCCTGGGCGCGCAGGATATCGGTGTCGGCGATATTGCGGGTGTAGCGCGCCAGCTCGATGTCCAGATTATTTTCCAGACTCAGGGCGACGGCGTCGTTGATCGAAAGCAGGATCTTGCCGTCATGCATCAGCTGATCAATGCGTGGGGTGTTGTTCAACTTGGGAGGCGCCACGATTTCGGGTCGATAAGGCGCGATCACGTGGGGAAACTGCGAAGGCGGTCTCGAGTAATCCTGGCTCGCGGAACTCACCGCCCGCCTGGCGGGGTTGGGAGCTTGCGGCAGGGCCGACGGGCTGGCCGTCGACTGCGGAGCTGGTGCGGCGGTCGAGCCCTGTTGGGCGGCCGCGTGGATCGTGGATAGTACCAGCCCAATCGTCAGGGATACGGCAAGAATCGACGGATGCAAACGAGCGAACGGCATTGCTTCTCTCCTTGAACTCATGATCGCTGATATTGGTGCAGAGTTGCTCCATATCGGATGCTAAGCGCGCCGCAAGGGCGCAGCAAGCCAGGCGGATATCGAAAACAAATTGTAAAATTTGTGAACCGACTTGCGGGTCGCGAGAGAAGAAGCTTTCCCGGCTCAGGAAGACGATCGCAGGCGCGAGCGCGGGTTTTGCTTCTAGGAGTCTCCCCGGTGTCTTGTTCTGAAGACTATGGTTGCTGCGGCGTCCGAGGTTGGACCGACGGCATTACGGATTCCGGGTTCTGGCGCGGTGCCACGTACGGTACGTTCGGCATGTGGGTGACTTGGCCGCGCTCGGCGTCCGACATGATGATGCCGGCGTGATCGAGCAGAACGCCGGAGGCTCGATCGAGTTCCAAGCGCGATTTTTCGTAATTGGCCATGGCTGACACCAGAGTCGATTCGGCGGTTGCCAGGGCGGATTCGTTCTGCAACACCAAGGTGCCGGTCGAAGCGCCCAGGTTCAACTTCTTTTGCTCCGCCTCCAAGGATTGCCGGCCCAATTCGACCGCGGCGCGAGCCGAATCGACCGCAGCCCGGTTTTGGGTGACGACGAACTGGGCGTTGCGCACCTCGATGCGAACCTGATTCTCGATCTGCTGCAGGCGCATTTCCGCCTGCCGGTATTCGAGCTCTGCCCGCACCTGATCCGCCTGCGCGTTCCGATTTCGGATCGGAATATTCAGAGTCAGTCCCACGCCTTTGTCGGGAGCGCTTGAATTCACCAGCTCATTCAACGCGTTGCTATAGCTTTTGGTGGGGGTGATAGGAACCAGCGTGGCATCGTGAAGGAGCGGGTCGGGGCCTGAGCAGAACCCCAGCTCCTGCACCTGGGGTGGTTGGTTCGAGCAAATGTTGGCTCCATTCTGCGCGCCTGCCAGTCCCGAGCCGCCATAGTAGACGAACGCGTCTAAGGTCGGCAGTTGCGCATTGCGAACCGCCTTGTTATTGATTTCACGGTTGTTGAGATCAATTCTCGATTCCGCCAACTCCGGCCGATGGCTCAGCGCCTCACTCACCAGATCTTCGGTTGGAACAATCGGTTCCTGTTCCGGCAGCTGCATGGTCGAGGTCGGGATGACTTCGGCGTCCGCCAGCACCGGATCATGAAGGTTCCGGCTTAGAGCATTCTTCATCAACAGCTGCTGCAGCTGCAGATTGTTCTCCGCCGTGATCAGGTTCTGCTGGTCCGCCGCGACTGTACTCTGGGCGCGAACGACTTCGATCGGCGCCAGGCTTCCAATCTGCACCTGCTTCTGCGTATCCGACAAAGTCTTCTGGGCAAACGCCAGCGCCTCCTTCTGGACCCTGACGTTCTCATAGGCATAGACGAGGTCCCAATACATGTTTTCGATCTGGTCTACGGTGGTGATGGTTTGCAGACGAAAGGCGACGTCGGAGATTTCCCGATTATTCTTGGCGATGCGAATGAAACGGGAGTTGGGCAGGAAGCCGATACCCTGCAACAAGTGCTGGGTGAGTCGAAACTGGAAAGCGGAATTGATGAGTGGGCTGTAATTATCGAACGGCCCATTGGTGGTGATGCGGGTGTTATAGAACCCTACTAACAGGTTGGTGCCCGATTGCAATTCCTGGTTGTAGGAAAAATTATAGGTTTGCGTGTTTTGGGCTAGCACCGGGACGCCGGTGAAGACGCTGCTGGCGAGGGTGTCGTTGTGGTCGAGTTGCACGGACCCGGTGAGGACGGGATCGAAGCTGTTGATGGGCACTCCAATGCCCAGTGTCGAACTGACCAAACCGAAGGTTCCGGCACCGATCCCGCCGGCGGCGACACTGGTGCCGCCGGTTCCGGATCCGACCGAGCTCCCCAGGCCGCCGACGCCGCCCCCAGGCGTATTCTGCACCACCCCGAAGTTCACGCCGAGAATGCTGTTCCCGGATTTGGCCCGCAAAACGTCGGTGTCGGCGATGTTCAAGTTGTATCGCGAGATCGCCATATCCAGGTTGTTCTCAAGCGCCAGGGCGACGGCGTCATTGATCGACAGCATGATCCTCCCGTCATGCAGCAACTGGTCAATCCGCCGCGTATTGGCGAGATTGGGCGGGGGGACATGCTGGGGAGAATAGGGAGCCACGGGATTCGGAAAATATCCGCTCGGCTTCGAGTAATTCATGCTTGCAAAACTTTGTGGTTGCGGAGTTTGCATCGGAACCGATGGGGTGGCTTGGGGTGATGGCGCATTCTGTGGCGGCGCATCTTGTGCCCAGCCGTTCAAGGTAAGCAGAAAGGGGAATACGACAAGCAACCGAATAGCAAAAGTCAAACGAGGCATTCGCTCATCTCCATAGAAGAACGCTCTTCAGGGTTCGTAGTGGGTGGGAGCAAGTCCCAAGCCCCCGCTGTGAAAGTAGATCGCATTAATGAAGTTCTGTTTGTTCCGGAATCCTCGAGCCGTGTATTTCACCCATTGAATCTTGGCGTTGA
>JASHSL010000549.1 GCA_030040855.1 Terriglobales bacterium | reverse complement strand
GCCCAATTACCTGGCTTGGCGCGAAGCCCACCATGTCTTCACCGCGATGGCCGCAGACGATTTCGATGAGACGGTCGGCTTGGGGGCAGCGGAGGGAACCGAGGCGATCCACGCTGACTGGGTCTCCTCTAACTATTTCGCCGTCCTAGGAGTTTCTCCTCAGCTTGGGCGTTCCTTCTCCAAGAACGAGGATCAGCCGGGGCGGGATCACGTCGTGATCCTCAGCCATGACCTCTGGGAGAGCCACTTCGGTTCCGACCCCTCGATCCTCGGACGGACGGTGCGCTTGAACCGGGAGAACTGGGCGGTGATCGGAGTGATGCCGGCAGACTTCCGCCTGCTTGGTTACACCCCGCAGCTGTGGCTGCCCCTGGTACTTGAGGCCGCCGATCAGACTGCGGCCGCCCGCAGCCGGCGTGCCTTGCGCGTGTTGGCACGATTGAACTCTGGCGTAACGCTGGCTGAGGCGCGCGCCGAACTGGCCACCCTGGCGCGCCGTGCTCAGGAGGATTTTCCCGAGGTCGAGAGGGGCTGGGGGGCTGCGGTCCGAACCCTGCCCGATTTCCTCATCTACGATTTTGGCATTCGCACTGGCTTGGCGGTGATGATGGCAGCTGTGGGGTTCGTCCTCATGATTGCCTGCGCCAACGTGGCGGGTCTGCTGTTGGCACGCGCCGCCGGACGGCAGAAAGAGCTCTCCATCCGCATGTCGCTCGGCGCCCGGCGCCGCGATATTGTCCGGCAGTTGCTGGCCGAAGGCCTGCTGATCGCGCTTTTGGGTGGCGCCCTCGGTCTCGTGCTGGCGAGCTGGGGGGTTGACTTTGTGCGCGCCAATCTGAAGTTCAATGAGGCGATCAGCGCCGTTCCCCTTAGCCTCGACGGGAACGTTTTGCTCTTTGCCCTGGCAGCCTCGTTCGCTTCCGCGCTGCTCTCCAGTCTAGCGCCGGCGCTCAAAGCATCGAGAGCCGATGTCCGAGCCACCCTCGAAGACCAGAGCCGGGGAAGTTCCTCTGGCCGGACGCACAACCGCCTGCGGAAGATCCTGGTCACCGGCGAAATCGCCTTGACTCTGTTTCTGCTTGTCGGGTCCGGCCTGCTGATCCGAGGGTTTTATCTTCTTGAGCATCAGAACCTGGGCTTCCAGCCGGACCATCTGCTTACCGCCAACATCACGCTTGACAAGGCCCGATACAAGGACGCCTCCGAGCAGAGCCTCTTGGTCCAAGATCTGATTTCCCGGCTTCAGCCGCTGCCGGGTGTTGAGGCTGTGGCCGCCGCCTCCGACCTGCCGGCTACTGGACCCGACAGCGTCACGCTGCGGATCGAGGGCCAGACGGAGATCGCGGCCAGCCAGAGGCCGCACGCCGTCGACGTGGTTGTCACTCCCGGCTACTTTCGTGTGGCTGGCATCCCCCTGCTCCGCGGCCGCACGTTCACCCTGCGGGATAACCCGACCGCGCCGCCCGTGGTGCTGGTAAACCAAGAGTTTGTCCATCGCTATCTGCGGGATGAGGAGGCGCTGGGAAAACAGGTCCGCCTGGGTATGAGCGGCGCCAGGGAGGAGCAGTGGAGCGAGATCGTGGGTGTGGTCGGTGACGTGAAGACCTATTCCGAGGAGCCCCGCGTCGATCCGGAAGTCTATGAGCCCTTTCTTCAGCGCCCGGCGGGTTCCTTCTCTTTGATGCTTCGCACCGATTCCGATCCCGGCGCACTGGCTTCGAGCCTGCGTCGCACGGTTTCGCAAGCAGACCGAGAGCTTCCCCTGGCTCGCGTCATGACGATGTCGGGGGTGATCGAACGCCAAAAGGGCGGGGATCCGTTTTTCATGCATGTGCTGGCGAGCTTCGCCCTTCTCGCTCTGATTCTTGCCTCGATCGGCATTTATGGCCTGATTGCATATTCGGTGGGCTGCCGGATCCAGGAAGTTGGCATTCGCATGGCTCTCGGAGCAAGAAGCGCCGATGTGGTGGGCATGATTATGCGGGAGGGGCTGGTTATAGGGGCAGTCGGAGCCTCCCTTGGGGTCGTGGCGGCGCTGCCGCTGCCCAAGGTTTTCGATGCTTTGTTCCAAGGTCTACAGTGGCGCGAGCCCAAGCTGTACTTGCTTATGTCGGCTGCGATTCTGTTGGTGGCCACGCTGGCCACCTATATTCCGGCACGGCGGGCCGCCCGCGTGGATCCGATGGTTGCCCTGCGCTACCAATGAACGACGATGAAAACTTTGCTGGGCAATTGTGGCACACCAGCGGTCGGGCTGCTGTTCGGCCAGAAGCGAGCCCTCGATTGGGAAAAGGAGAACCGGAAATGCTGACTGATAAAATTCGATGCGCAACAAGTGTTAAAGTCATACTTTGGATGAACATTGTAAGTGTTAGCTGTGCTATGGCGCAGGTCGATTATGGGAAGCCCAAGTCACATTTTCCCAATCCCTTTGCCCCCTATGTTGCGCGCGAGGTGCCGGCGCCGAGCTTCGGCAACACGCCGCGCATCGAGAATTTGCTGAAGGACGGCAAGCTCCGGCTGTCGCTTGCGGATGCGGTCACACTGGCGCTCGAGAACAACCTCGATCTTGCCATCGCGCGCTTTAACCTCTCGATTGCCGATACCGACGTCTTGCGGGCGAAATCGGGTGAGGCAGTTCGCGGTGTGGACACCGGATTGGTGCAGGGAACGCCCGGAGGAGGCATTGGGGGATTTGGCAGCGGCGCTCCGGGTGCGGGAGCGGGCGGCACCTCCGGAGGGGCGGGCGGTGCCGGCACCGGCGCCTCAGGTCTGGTGGAATCCACCCTCGGCAGCGGCACGGCAATTGATACCTTCGATCCCATCTTCAGCTCCACCATGAGTATCGATCACGCCACCTTGCCGGAAGCGAGTCGGGTGCTTTACGGCGTGCCGTTCTTACAGGCGAATAGCAGCATCGCAAACTTCCACTACACGCAAGGTTTCTCGACGGGCACGCTCATGAGCGTGAGCTTCCAGAACGACCGCATCACGAGCAACAGCCTGTACAGCATCCTGTCACCCGAGCTCGACACCGGCCTCCGTCTGACCCTGCGGCAGCACTTGCTGGCCGGCTTCGGCTTTGGTCCCAACATGCGATTCATTCGCATCGCCCACACCAACCGGGAAATCTCTGACGTCGCGTTCCGGGCGCAAGTGATCGCCACCGTCTCCCAGATTCAGAACATCTACTGGGACCTGGTCAATGCCTACGAGGACGTCAAAGTGAAAGAGCGCTCGCTCGAATTGGCGGAGAAAACCCTTTCCGACGACCGCGAACAAGTACGGATCGGTGCCATCGCTCCCATGGAAGTGATGAAGGCGGAGGCGGAAGAAGCGACCGCCAGCCAGGATCTTCTGCTGTCGCAGAATGAACTGCAGTTGCAGGAGCTCCTCATCAAGAACGCGGTCACCCGCGATTTGGGCGATCCCGTCTTGGCGTCGGCTTCGGTCATTCCTACCGACACCATGAGCATTCAGGAAAAGGAGCCTGTTGTGCCCATTCAGGACCTGATCGCCGATGCCGAGCAGCATCGGCCCGAGCTGGCGGAAGCGCGCATGGATTTGACCAACCGCCAGATCACCCTGAAGGCCACCAATAATGCCATGAAACCTACCCTCGATTTGATTGCCTGGTACGGCACGTATGGTCTGGCAGGCTTGGAGAGTCCTGCCTATGCCAGCACCCCTGGCAACCCTCCCATTGTGCCGCCTGTGCAGCCGACCGGGTGGTCGACTGCCTTTACCGATTTATTCAAAGCCAATTCTCCCGATTACGCTGTCGGCCTGAGCCTCAGCATCCCCTTGCGCAATCGTGCCGCACAGGCGGATCAGATCCGCTCGCAGCTCGAATACCGCCAGGCGCAATTGCACTTACAACAGCTGCAGAATCAAATCGGCATTGAGGTGCGAAACGCGCAGTATGCCCTGCTGCAAAACCGGTCGCGCGTGGAGACCGCCCGCAAAGCCCGTGACCTCGCGCAACAGACCTTTGATATCGAACAAAAGAAGAAGACTCTGGGTGCCTCTACCAGCAACCTGGTGCTTCAAGCCCAGCGCGATCTGGCGCAAGCCGAATCGAGTTTCGTGGCGGCCATGTCTGCTTACGAGAAATCCCGAGTGGAGCTGGACCGCGCCACGGGCCTGAGCCTGAGCCATATGGGCATCGAAATTGAAGACGCGGAGAAGGGAGTGGTGCATCAAACACCGCATTTCTCTGGAGTTGAGCCCGCGCCAGATCAAGCGGCCGAACTCTCGAGCAAGGAGAAGAATTGACCCAATTCACAACTTTCGCTGGGGAAAAGGATAAAATTTCTTTGCCTTCCCATGCTATGATGACAAGCTCCCATCACGGCAATCGACTGCTGATCGCGGATGATCAGCGCGACGTGCTCGAAGCCCTCCGCCTGCTGCTCAAGCCGGAGGGATTTTCCGTCGAAGCCGCAACCTCGCCCGCCGGGGTTCTCGACGCCCTGACCTCCCATGAGTTCGATGCCGTCCTGATCGACCTCAACTACGCCCGGGACACTACCTCCGGGGAGGAAGGTCTCGACCTGCTGTCTCGCATTCAGGCGATGGACAGTACGCTGCCCGTGATCGTGATGACGGCGTGGGGAAGCGTGGAGCTGGCGGTCGAGGCCATGCGCCGCGGGGCTCGCGACTTCATCCAGAAACCTTGGGAGAATGCCCGTCTTTTGGCCTTGTTACGCACGCAAATCGAGTTGGGCAGCGCCCTGCGGCAAAGCCAGCGCCTGGAGGCGGAGAACCGCCTGCTGCGGGCTGAAGGGGTTCCCCAATTCATCGCCAACGCGGAAACCATGCAGCCGGTGCTGCGACTGATCACCAGTGTGGGCCCCTCCGACGCCAATGTCCTGATTACCGGTGAACATGGCAGCGGCAAGGAGGTGGTGGCCCGCACCCTGCATGCTCTTTCCACTCGATCGTCCCGGCCCCTGGTGGCGGTCAACACTGGAGGTTTGCCAGAAGGAATCTTTGAAAGTGAGCTGTTTGGCCACGTCAAAGGAGCTTTTACCGACGCCAAAGCCGACCGCATTGGGCGCTTCGAATTGGCCCACGGAGGCACGTTGTTCCTCGACGAGATCGCTAATATTCCTCTCTCGCAACAGGCCAAACTGCTACGCGTCCTCGAGAGCGGAGAGATGGAGCGGGTCGGCTCTTCCCAAACCCGTCGCGTCGATGTGCGGATCATCTCCGCCACCAACGCCGATCTCGAGCAGGAAGTCGCCGCCGGACATTTCCGCCAGGATCTTTTATTCCGCCTCAATACGATTGAAATCAAACTTCCACCATTGCGTGAACGTAGAGCGGATATTTCATTGTTGGCGATACACTTTCTTGATCGCTATGCCCGCCGTTATCGCAAGACCGCCAAGACCTTGGACCCGGCCGCCATGCAGTCTCTGTTGGAGTACCCTTGGCCGGGAAATGTTCGCGAGCTGGATCATGCCATCGAACGCGCGGTGTTGCTGTCGAGCGGAGAAATTGTGCGGGTGAGCGATTTGGGTCTGAAGGTCCCGCGCGAGAGCACGCAGCGGCTCGAAGAGCTAAGTCTGGAGGAAGTGGAGTCTCTCTTGATCCGCAAAGCAGTCGACCGGTATGGTGGCAATATCAGCCAAGCGGCTGAGGCTCTCGGGTTGAGCCGTAGTGCTCTTTACCGTCGGCTGCAGAAATATGGCATCGGAAGCAGTTAGCGATTCTCGTCCTCGGGTCGCCCTCGGCGTCACGCCGGGGCCCCCGTCTCCCACCCCGATTCGCCCCAAGACAAAGCGTCGCGTGAGCCATGAAACCCGAATTCTGCTGCTCACGCTGGCCTCGGGTGCCGCTGCCGTGAGCCTGTCGCTCATCCTGCTTTGGGCGGGGGATCATTCTTCCGATACCTGTTGGAGTCTGACCTTTCTCATCCTCATGCTTTGGTTGGGTTTTGCCTTCGGCGTAAGAGGTGCCGTCGTCCGTCCGTTGCAGACGCTCTCGAACATGCAGTCGGCGCTGCGGGAGGGCGATTTCTCCTTTCGCGTGCGCGGCGCACGAACCGGAGATGCGCTCGGCGAGTTGATGCTCGAGGTGAACATGCTTTCCGAGATGCTGCGCGAACAACGCCTCGGGGCCATGGAGGCGAGCGCGCTGCTGACCGCGGTGATGACCGAGATTGACGTCGCAGTGTTTGCTTTCGACGGGCAACAACGGCTCCGCCTGGTGAATCGTGCAGGAGAACGCCTGATGGCACAGAATGTGGAGCGGCTGCTCGGCAAGACCGCTGCCGAACTCGGATTGCTCGAGTGTCTCGAAGGCGAGTCGGCGCGAACCTTGAAAAAGAACTTTCCCGGGCAGTCTGGCCGATGGGGTGTGCGTCGAACCGTGTTCCGCCAAGGAGGGAAGCCCCATTATTTGGTGGTGTTGGCGGACCTGAGTCTAGCTTTGCGGGAGGAAGAGCGGCAGGCTTGGCAGCGACTGGTTCGTGTTCTCGGACATGAGTTGAATAATTCGTTGGCGCCCATATGTTCGATTGCGGCCAGCCTGGAGGATATGACGAAACGCGAACCTCGACCTGCGGACTGGGAAGACGACCTGCGCCGCGGCCTGCGAGTGATCGCCGACCGCTCCGATGCCTTGAGTCGCTTCATGCGTGATTATTCGCGTCTCACCCGACTTCCAAAACCACAGCTTCGACTCGTCGATCTCGGTTCGCTGGTTCGCACCACCGCAGGTTTAGAAACGCGAATGATTATCGAGATCCAGCCGGGCCCGGAAATCACCATGCAGGTGGATCCCGATCAGTTGCAACAAATGCTGATCAACCTGATTCGCAATGCCGTGGATGTTTCGCTCGACCACAGCGGCTCCGTCAAAGTGGGTTGGTCCAAGACAGGGAGCTGGGTGAACTTGTTCGTCCAGGATGAAGGCCCAGGAATTGCGAACTCGGCGAACCTGTTTGTCCCCTTCTTTACTACCAAACCGGGAGGCTCGGGGATTGGGTTGGTCTTGAGCCGACAGATTGCCGAAGCCCATGGAGGCAGCCTCTCGCTGCAGAATCGCTCCCAAGGAAAGGGTTGCGAAGCCTTGATCCAGCTGCCAATAGGAAACGGAACCGCCTGAGGATCAGCCTGCACATCGCCTCCGTCAATTACCAGAATCAGCAGGTCGAGCGATCAGATGCCGTAAGATCTAGAAATTTCGCATGGAGCCCACGGAGCTCGAGGGGTTGGAACTAAGTCGCGCGGCTGCGGTGGCTCGCTTCGTCTATAACTGGGCGCTAGAGCGCTGTCAACAGCATTATCGGCAGCACAAAAGAGGCAAGCCCTGGAACGAGCTATCGGCCGGGCGGCAGCCAGCATTGCGGGATGAAGCGGGAAAACACTCTCACGGCTTTTAGCCGTGGGAGTGTCAAAATGCTTAGCTCGTGTTCCCAAGATTAGATCCCAATCAGGGGAGGCCAGAATGAAGCAGTTGTTCCTGTGGGTAGGTATCTGTCTCAGCTTATGCCATTCCTTAGTGGCCCAGAATGCATCCGTTACCCAAGCGAGTGATCGGTTCTTCTTGCCCCGTGACACGTTTTGGGGTTACGGGCAGTTCGATCTGGCTCCGCCTCATAACGAAATTGATCCCAACTTGTGCGCCTCGAATGCCGGCGAGTATGGCGGGGTTCATGCTCCCTGCAGCGAGTTCGCGCGCTACATGTTCTCGGCGTACTTGGAGGTGCGACCCTTCGGCCAGGGGCAGCTCCGCCGCTTTATGTTCTTTGGCGCCCCCTCTTTTCTGTTTGGCAAGAACATTCCTAAGACCCTTTACACGTGGTCCTTCGATGCCATCGGCATTGAGCACTCCTGGGGCCTGGGTGTCTATCTTGCCAAAGGATTCGAATTTCGTGTCACCCAACATTTCTTGTTCGATCGCCTGGGCGCGCGGGATCGGAATTTGGGTACCGCAGATCTAGGCAACAACGGACCCTGGGGAAGATATAACGCCTTCGGGGTGCGCAAATATTTCGGAACCCGCCGCTGGTAAGCCCGGGAGTGCCGGCTGCGAAAGGTTCAGCGGGCAGTTCCGCCTGGAGACACTGCCGCTGGCGTCGTCCCGCTCCGGCGGCTTCGTTGGATCAACCAGATGACCAAGGCCACAATTCCGCCCAGAAAGAGCAGGGGAAGGAATAGGCACAACAGCGTCCACCCGGGGCCTCCCAGAGAAGTTACATCCCCGGCAACCAGCGATTGTGAGTCGCGGCGAACCACGCCGGCCACGGCAACGGCGTCGCCCGCGACCTGACTGCCGCCCTGCAGCCGGACATCGCCGGCCACTGCGGTGACGTCGCCCGCGACCGCCGAACCCTGCTCGAGAACGATCTTTCCTGCCACCGCCACCGCATCTCCGGCAACCTGGCCGCCGCGAAGATAGATCGAGCAAGCCAAGCAGACAACGTCCCCCGCTTTCTGGGTTCGTTCGATAACAATGTCGTGACCGATCTGCACCCGGTCCCCGGCTTGTTGCGCCAGCGCCGTTGACGAGAGGATTGCAAGGGCAATGATTCTGCTCATCATGCTCAAGAAACGAGATGGAAGCATAGGCTCCTCCTTGCCGTCGAGACGCCGGTTTTACCCCGGCATCCGAGCATCCGTGGCCCCTTCCATCAGAGTATACGCGGTTGGTTGCAAGAACTGTGATGCAGGTAACCAGCGGACCAGCGCAAACGAGACGAGGGTTCAGCGGACTGGTCTTGATTTCAGGCAATAATTACGCACATCACCGAATGCGGTCACGCTCATGTGAGTGATCGACATCCAACGCTCCAATGTGGGATGGCCAGTCCGGTGAAAGACATAGGAGATCCCGACCGAGGTCATGGTTCCGGCTGCTTCCAGGCTGGCGAATGCGGCCGAGTTGTTCACAACCTCGGGCGCGAGCAGTATTTCCTTGCGTCCGCGTGCTTGCATATTCCGGGTGGAGGCGTAGTCCATCGCGCGAGTGAAGGCGACTCCTGCAAACAGCCACAGGTTCGTACGATCCCAAAAAACATGGGCCGGAGCAACCGGCGCGGGTTCAACTTCTATGGGAGGAGAACTAATCGTGGTTTCATCCCCAAGTCCGGCTTCCGGGCTAGCGGTCCTCGACCCGGGCGACACCGAGATCTGCCCGGCTGCGCAAACCACAATGCATGCGAAACTGAGCAGGGCAGGAGCGAACTTCCCAGTTGGGCCCACTCCCAACATTCCTGAATTGTAACGGCAGGCGCGACGTTTCCAGAGTTACCCAAGTGAGTGGTCGCCATTTACCAACTTAGCCGATCGAGCGCATGCCGGCGCACCCCCCCGGCCGCCCTGCCGAGTGCGAAGGACACGCACAAGGGTGGAGGTCCCATTCTGCTCTCGCGCCTTCTTTTTTTAAGGTTGTCGAGTACTCGCCTCGGGTACCGCTCCCCGAGCACTTTGCGAGTTCTGCGATCCTAATAAAGTGGGCGCATCATCCCTGAGCTGCTGGAGCACTCAGCGTCCTGCGCAAGGGGGACCACTCGACTCATCGGCACTGATCTAAATGGAATTAGATCAGCGCCTGGGGATAGGTTGGCATCAATTTCCTCTGGTTCGCCAGACCCTGGGTGCGGATGGTGGTGAGCAAATCGTCTAGTCCTGCGGGGGGTGCGCCTCGGTTGGAAGAGGGTTTATCCATCCAGCTTTCGGTGGGGTATCTTTTTCCTCCCTCGTAAAGAATCGCATGAAGGGTGGCGTGAGAAGCTTCTAGTATTGAAGAAATTGCAGATAGGCAGCAATTTTTCCGAAGTAAGAAAGTATTTGTAGATGTTGCGCAATTGGCGGAGAGCGGTTATCTTTTGTGGATAACTCCACTT
>JASHSL010000548.1 GCA_030040855.1 Terriglobales bacterium | reverse complement strand
TCACCGCGTATTCGGCGATGTCCTGTCCTTGGTCATCTGTCCAGAGTCGTTGCAGTTGGTAATACATGGGGAGGGCTCCTTTCATGAGGCCGGATTTAGGTTGAAGAGCTGGAACTCCTACGAAAGACCGATTCGTAGCGCAGTCTGCGCTTGATTCGCACGCTTGTCAACCGCAGGCACGCGGCTCGTCAGTACTTTGGTAACTTGCCGCGCCGCCCGGCGATCTAAGGCCACCCCCATGTCGCTCGTCGGCAGCGGTAGGAGTTGGCAACCCGCCCACTGTCGCGGTCCCGTGGCCACCCTCCGGCCAATTATGGCTTCGGTTCGGGGAAATCGTCGCCGGCTCGCATGACGGGCATCGAAAGTTGCCGGAGCAGGATTGTCTAGATTCGGACACTGCCTTCGAGACTGTGTTGCTGAGCAGCATCGAGAGAAGAGCGCGTTTCGCGCTGCTATACTGAGATCAGTACGCTTCTGCACCCTCAATGTCCAGAACTACACCCAGCGGATGGGGTGCGAATGATTGCCTTTCAGCCTAAGCGCGGGGGTGAGTCCAACCTGGACAGGGCGCGTGAAAGGCTGCGTATCTCTGGAAAATGCGCGGTCGAAGCCGTGGGCGGCGGGAGGCGGGAGGGAGGTTAATGGCTAGAGAAGCAAGACTCTTTACCTCAAGCGCTGGTTCCGTGGTTCGCGGCTACCTCAAGTTCCGGGCGAATATCCCGCCTCGCTGGATAAGAAATGCCAAGGGTTCCCGTAAGCGCATCGAGCCAGACATTGTTCGAGAGCTGCGTTTGCTCCGGCGGTTGCGGACGGATAGGCCTAGGGCGCGGGTTGCGATTGGGAACGCGCAGAGGGAACTGCGCTCGATTTTGGAGCGTTGGGAGATGGCCTACCGCAAAGAGAATTTTTATCGTGGGATACGAATCCTCTTGGAGTTGCAGAGGGAAGGATCCTCCGCTTTGTGAGGGCGTGCAGCATGATCGAAGGGTTCGGACCAAAGCCCTGACAATGGAATGCCTTGCTGGCTGGGGTTGGTAGGTTACCAAACAATTGAGGCTGGGGCGGGAGAAATGCAGGTGGAATCGGCGCGCGTCCCTAGATAGGTCGCAAACTGCAAGCGCGGCGCTATGCTATCATCCCTCGAACATCATCCTAGGAAGTGACCCCGTAGCTCAACTGGATAGAGCGCTTGCCTACGAAGCAAGAGGTTGGCGGTTCGATTCCGTCCGGGGTCGCCATTCTTTGGGCTATGGACGGGCCACTTCTCCATACCTGACAGGCTCGAACCCCTAAACGCCCTGCCGTGTGCTCTTGGCGAGCCACTGCCCGAAGATGCAGACGGGATGGCCAACCGAGCGTATTTTCAGGGGAGTACCGAGTGGTAGTCGAGCGTCCGCGGCAGAAGACGGAGGGAGGAGGTTTCCTTAATGCGTACCTGGTGTTAACCCGTCGGCAACGTTGCTTCCGAGCATCTTGATATCGTCCTCGTGGCGCGCTGGATGCATCGATCGGATCCACTCGGCCAGCCCCTCCCGAATTACGTCGAAGACCGAAACGTCCGTCGACTGGGCGTAAGCGGAGATTTGCTCGTAAACGTCTTCATCAACCAGAAGTGAAACCTTGATAACACGGCCAGTTTTCATGGCCTGACGCTAGCACGGTTCTGCGCAAAGACAAAAATAAATTGAGTTTAGGAGCGCCAACCTCTTGAAAAGACGGGAAATTTTGTCAGAGCTCCGGTGGGCAAATTCAGCCATTTTTTATGGGTATTGGGCCTTACTCAGGCATTCCCGGGCTGGGACTGCCGGAAAATAGCGCCGAACACTGGCTCTCTCCGCCAAGAACTAGAAACCTCCCGGAAGGCAACAGGCGACGCCAATCAACCTGGGTTCGACCGTGGCAACTGATCCGCGCTACCACTCGGGAGGTCTGGGCAGCGCGATAAAGGTATGGACTATCAGCAGGCTCAGATCGCAGAGATTTACGACCTCGTTAACCCACGGGCGAAGGATAGCGATTTCTACCTTTCCCTCGCCGGACCTCGCCCCTGTAGCGTCCTCGACCTGGGCTGTGGTACGGGTGCGCTCTGCTGCGCCTTCGCCGAACGTGGTCATCAAGTGACGGGTGTTGATCCGGCGGCGGCGATGCTGGCGGTGGCCAGACGCAAGCCTCACGCGGAACAGGTGGAGTGGGTCGAGTCCTCAGCGCAGAGCTACCAGGCACAACGGCGCTTCGACCTGATCGTCATGACCGGACATGCCTTTCAGATCCTGCTCACCGACGCCGATGCGCTGGCAGTATTGGAAACCATGGGCCACCATCTAAAGGAGCGCGGTAAGATTGCATTTGAGACCCGCAATCCCCGCGTGGATTGGGTTGGCGAGTGGGCGGCGCGGCCGCCTTTGGTTCGCAGGTTGCCTGGCGGACAGCTTCTCGAGACGTTGGAGATCACCGGCAAGGACGGTGAATTCGTCTCGTTCCAGACTACCTACCTCTTTCCGCACGCGACGCTGACCACGAGCAGCACGCTGCGGTTTCCATCGCGAGAACACGTAGAGGCTCTGATCGTCCGTGCGGGACTCGTAGTCCGTGAGGTGTTCGGAGACTGGGATGCCGGCCCGTTTGAGGCGGCACGTTCGCGAGAAATCATCTTTATCGCAGAAATCGGGTGACTAGATCGGCTGGGTCACGTCCTGAAGCCGGACTTGCCCTGCGCAACTCGCGGGCCGCAGTCTCACCCGAGAAGGCATTCGATCCGCGCAATTCCTCACTCTAGGAGCGCGAGGGAGATGAGCCTGGACTTAGCCGAGAAGACGGTGTTTTCTTGTCTGGAGTTTCTGCCCGTGATCAGGTTTGAAGTCCGCCCGTCCGATTCCGAACAAGGGTCGCCGAAATCGGACGGCCTGCTGCAGGCGGACCGGCGGTAAGGTATGAAAATAAGGGATTTCTTTGCGATCCTGGCCTGGCCTTATAAGTGCTTGCCTCGCGATAATAGAGGTCTCTCGTTGCGCGTAATCCTCGAGGGAGTTCCGCGATGAACCTCAGTCAAGATCTTGGTTACGGCTTGCGGCAGCTAGGCAGCAAACCAGGCTTCACAGCCGTCGCACTGGCCACCTTGGCTCTCGGTATTGGCGCCACGACTGCCATCTTCTCCCTAGTTCATGCCACACTCTTGCGGCCCTTGCCGTTTGAAGATCCGTCACGGCTGTTAGCTCTGCACGAAGGAGTTCCCGGATTGGGCTATCCCAAGATGGGCTTCTCGCCGCCTGACCTGGCTATCTTTGCCCGGGAACAAAAGTCATTCAGTGCAATTGGCTGGTTCAAAAATGAACCGGTGAATGTCTCCGGCCATGGCCAACCGGAGCGTGTGATTGCGGCGCGCGTCTCCTCCTCACTCTTTCCCTTGCTTCGCGCGCGGCCAGCGCTTGGCAGGACGTTCACCGAGGAAGAAGACGCACCCGGCCACAACGTGGTCCTCCTCAATTACGGATTTTGGCAGCGCCGTTACGGTGGAGCACGCAATGTGCTCGGTCAAACCATCGAGATCGACCGCAATCCGTACTCGGTGATCGGTGTGATGCAGCCGAACTTTGAATTCCCGCTGCGAGGCCCCGAAGACAACGGTTCCCCTGCTGATGTCTGGGTGCCGATGGCCTTTACACCCGCGGAACTGGAGGACTGGGGCGGAGCGTACTTCACCAGCGTGGTGGGGAGGTTGCGGCCTGGCATCGCACTGGCGCAGGCTCGCGGTGAAGCTGAGTCGCTGGCGCGCGTGATTGTGAGCAATTACCCGCCGGCGATCGCGAAGGTGTTTCAAACCGAGAAGGGACTCAAACTAGACGCGTCTCCGCTTCATGAAGACATAGTCGGTTCGGTGCGCACGTTGCTGTTCGTGTTAATGGCAGCGGTTGTCTTCGTGCTGCTGATAGCCTGTGCGAACATCGCGAATCTGCTTGTCTCACGCGCGGCCACGCGGCAGCAGGAGATGGCCATCCGCACTGCGCTGGGGGCGACGCGGCTGCGGCTCGTACGCCAAATGCTGACCGAGAGTCTCCTATTGGCCTTGGGCGGGGGCGTGCTCGGGTTTCTTCTTGCCTTCTGGATCCGGGATTTTATTCTCACGCTTGTTCCTTCGAGCATCCCGCTTCCGCCCAACGCTTCGATCGATGGAAAGGTTCTCGCCTTTGCGACGGGTGCGTCGTTCGCCTCCGCCATTCTCTTTGGACTGGTTCCCGCTCTATCGTTTTCGTCAACTGAGAAGCGTCTCGGGGAAAGCACACGTACGGCAACCTCTGGTCGCGCCTATCATCGTCTGCAGAGCGGGTTCGTGATGCTGGAATTTGCTTCGGCCGTGGTTTTACTCACGGGGGCGGGACTTTTGCTTCGGAGTTTCGCCAAGCTTCTCTCCACCAGTCCTGGTTTCCGTTCGGACAAGGTACTCACGCTCAATGTCCCGCTTCCGCGGTCGGCGTATCCCGCAGCCGGGCAGATCGAGAATTTTTATAAAGAATTGCTAACCCGCATTTCCAATTTGCCGGGTGTGCAGGCTGCCGGACTCTCGAATGACTTGCCTCTCGGAGCGCGCGAGATGGTTTCGATCAGCGTAAAAGGCACAGACAACTCCGCAGCCGGAACGCCGCAGGCCGTATGCCAGTCATGGATCCTGGGAGATTACCTGCAAAGCTTGGGCATTCCTCTGCTCGAGGGCAGATGGTTTATGCCGGAAGACCGCATCGATTCACAGCCGGTGGCAATCGTAAGCCTGAGTACGGCACGAAAGTTCTGGCCGGGACAAAATGCGATTGGGAAACGTATCCGCTGGGGACTCTATGCCCCCTGGCAGATCGTCGTGGGAGTCGTGGGTGATGTCAACCAAGGTCCGATCAACACTCCGATCTCACCCCACGTCTATCGACCTTATAACCAATTGTCCGGTCCTCTGCTTGAAGAGGACCCCTTCGGCGACTGGCACACCATGAGTTTCGCCGTGCGCACGCAAGTGGAGCCCGCATCGCTGACTTCGGCTGTGATCCATGCCGTCCATTCGCTCGATCCCGATCTGGCCGTCAGCACGGTGCGCGTGATGACGGAGGTGATTCATGCGTCGTTCGCCGCACCGAAATTCAACACGGTTCTGCTGGGAGCCCTGGGTGGTTTGGCGCTTTTGCTTGCCGGACTGGGAATTTACGGCGCCCTGGCGTTCGTGGTCGCGCAACAAACCCGCGAGATCGGGCTCCGTATGGCCTTGGGTGCAAGACCAGGGGATGTGCTCCGTTCCATTCTACGCAGGGGAGCGCGGTTGGCGGTTACGGGTTCGGGATTGGGACTTACCGTCGCGCTGGGCTGGACGCGGTTGCTGAAAAGCTTGTTATACGGGGTCAGCGCAATCGACCCCATTACCTTGGCAAGCGTGGTCACGCTGTTGACGGTCGTCGGGCTGGTCGCCAGTCTGGTCCCGGCATACCGCGCAGCCAGGATCGATCCCATGGTGGCGCTGCGGTACCAGTGAAAATGCACGGACTGATCCAAGATCTGCGGTACGCCTTCCGCCAATTGTCGAGAGCCCCTGCGTTTGCCGCCGCTGTGGTTCTTACTCTGGCCATCGGGATCGGGGCGAACACCGCCGTTTTCAGCGCGATCGAAGCCGTTATGCTGCGCCCGCTGCCCTATAGCAATCCCGAAAAACTCGCGCTGCTGAGGGATTCCGAAGATCCGGAAAAAGGAGGATTTCTCCTTAGCGACATCGATTCCCTGCGGTCAGAGAGCCGCAGTTTCTCAGATATCGCGTTCTACTATCGTGACAGCGGCGTTTCGAAGGTCACCCTAACCGGCGGAACCGAACCGGAGTCAGTGCAAGGCGCCTTTGTCTCGTCCAATCTGTTCTCCGTGATGGGAGTAGGTCCGGCACTCGGCCGTGTCTTCACCTCCGACGAGGAAGACCGGCGAGAACACGTTGTGGTGCTAAGTTATGGACTCTGGACCAGGCGCTTTGGAGCCTCCCCACACGCGATAGGAGGAAAGCTCGAGATCGACGGCCGAAGTTATCAAATCATCGGAGTCATGCCGGCCACCTTCCGATTTCCTGCGCGAGACCAACAATTCTGGACCCCGATCACAACCAATGACTCTTGGGACGATCCGTCACTGACCAAGCACGATCCGAACCACGCCCGCTACTTTTACGAACGATGGCAGGCGGTGGGGCGGTTGGCAAAGAACGCAGATTTTGCTCGGGCGCAAGTAGAACTCAGCACAATTTTCTCGCAGTTATCCCAAGCTGATCGGGATCCGAATCGAGGTCCGGGAATTACCGTCACTCCCCTGCGTGTGACTTTGAACGGGAACACACGTCTCGCCTTACTCGTTCTGTTTATCGCGGTGCTGTGCGTGCTTCTGATCTCCTCGAGCAACGCTGCCAATCTGGTGTTGGCCCGCAGCGCATCGCGAGGGCGAGAGATCGCCGTACGCGCTGCCCTCGGCGCCGGGCGGAGCCGCCTGCTGCGCCAGCTTCTAACGGAAAGCGCGGTGATATCGCTGCTCGCTGGCAGTGCAGGCTTGTTGTTTGCATCGGCGAGCCTGCACGCTCTGATTTCCTTTGCACCGCCTGGAATTGACAGGATTGAAGAGACAAGAGTGGATGGCGGTGTCTTGACGTTCACTGCCGCCGTCTCCCTGCTCGCAGCGATTGCGTTCGGTCTTGCGCCTGCCTGGAAGTTGTCGCGAAACCGTTCCACGGAATCGCTGAGAAGCGGCCTGGCCCGGGAGAGACATTCACTCCTGGGCACTCGCTCCGCGCTTGTGGTGACGGAGTTTGCGCTGGCGGTCGTGCTTCTGGCGGGAGCCGGACTTCTGGTCCGGAGTTTCCTCGCCTTGCGAGCGGTGGATCCGGGATTTGAACCTCAACATGTTCTGACCATGAACGTGTCATTGCCGCCCGCTACGCCGGAGGCAAACAACGCATTTTATGATGCGGTGCTGGAGCGAGTGCGGGAGTTGCCGGGAGTTCAAGCCGCAGGCGAGGTGAACGGACTGTTTGAGCTGGGAACCATCAACAATCTTGGCTTGCGTGCGATTGAAGGGCGAACTCCTGAACCCAAGGAGCGCTGGACTCCACTCAGCTGGGTCTCGGTGCGCGGCGATTATTTCCAGGCAATGGGAACGCCTCTCCTGCGCGGTCGCTATTTCACACTCGCGGATGGACCACATTCCAGCCTGGTCGCGATTATCGACGAGAGCATGGTGAAAAGGTATTGGCCGAAGGAAGACCCGATCGGCAAGCACTTCAAGGGCCAGGACTCGCGAGGCCAGAACGATGACTGGCTGACTGTGGTCGGCGTCGTCGGTGACATGCGGCGAAGCGGTCTGGAGAAGAGCCCAATCCCGCATGTGTTTATGCCGTCAAGGCAAAATCTCGATGGCGACCGGACGGGGTTCTTGATTGTACGGACTAAGGGCGATCCTCGAGTCCTAGCAGGTGAACTCCGAAGCTCGGTTCGGGGATTGAGCAATACTGCGATCCTCTCCGGCGTCACCACACTCGAGCAGGAACTCGACGAGCAACTCTCTCCTCGACATTTTGAAGCCTCGCTGCTCGGAATGTTCTCAGCAGTTGCCCTTGGCCTGGCTGCTTTTGGAATTCTGGGACTGATGCACTACTTGGTGGCACAGCGCACGCCAGAGATTGGCATTCGGACCGCACTGGGAGCCCGCCCGCAGGATATCCTGCGCCTGGTCCTTTCCGAGGCCACAAAACTCGCACTTTGGGGTGTCGCGATCGGGCTAGGCGTGGCCGTAGTTGTCACCCGCTTCATGGCGGCTTTGTTGTTCGGAGTTCGACCGCTCGATCCGGTCACGTTCGCCGCAGCTCCCATAGTACTGATCATCGTCGCTTGGCTGGCAAGCTCGATCCCGGCACGCCGTGCAACCAAAGTCGATCCGATGATAGCGCTCCGCTACGAGTGAGGAGAGAAGGAATGAACCTCTTCCTGCAGGATCTTGGTTACGCTCTGCGGAAGTTGCACAAGACACCCGGATTCACCTTGGCCGCTGTCCTCAATCTCACCCTGGGCATCGGAGCGAACGTAGCTGTTTTCAGCACTCTCAACGCTCTACTTCTGAAGATGCTCCCTGTCCACGACCCAGAGCACCTCTACAAAGTTGTGCTGCTCAATGGTGGCACCCAGCCGCCGAACACCGCAGGCACGGGGCACGGCAATACATCGTTTTCTTTTCCGGTATTCGAGGCCTTGCGACAGCAAAAGCGTGTCTTCAGCCATCTGATCGCTCACGTTCCTCTGGGCCATGCCAAAGTGCCCGTCCGCTACGGCGATATTCCGATTGAAAAAGCCGGGGAAGAAGTCAGCGGGAATTACTTCTCCGGGTTGGGCGTTCCAATGATTCGAGGGTCGGGATTCACCGACGCCGATGAAAACCATCACAACCCGGTTGTGATCTTGAGCTATGGCTTCTGGACCGAATCCTTCTCGCGCAATCCCGAGGTCCTTGGACAGATTCTCTATATCAAAGGCGTTCCCTTCACCATTCTGGGGGTCACCGCGGCCGGATTCTACGGGGTTGAACCAGCCCAGGCTGTGGACTTCTGGATTCCTCTCGAAAACCGGCCGGAGTTGAATGCCTGGGGCGTGCCCGTGACCGAGCACACGCTGTATAGCTCAGCGAAATGGTGGGCCCTGCCCATGGTGGCACGGCTGCAGCCAGGAATTACCCCCCAACAAGCAGCCCAGGCGCTGCAGCCCACGTTCTGGCGGGCAGCGACTGAGCCTTTGGGAACCCTCGATCCCAAAGTCTGGCCCGCTCATCTCGGGTTCGAACCCATTCGTGGCGTCGGCCACTATGCCGAGAGCTACCGCCAGCCGCTCGAGATCATGATGGTGTTGGTGGGCCTGGTGCTCCTGATTGCGTGCACCAACGTCGCTTTGCTGATTCTGGCCAAAAATGCGGCGCGTCAACGCGAGTTCGCGGTGCGGATGGCCCTTGGGGCCCGCGCCTCTCGCATCTTCCGGCAATTGCTCGCAGAGGGTGGGTTGCTGGTTGCAGCTGGCGCTCTACTGGGATGGGCCCTCGCAATCGGGGCCACGCGAACCCTCGCCATTTGGGCCAGAATTGACACCGGGCTCGCCCCCGATGCCCACGTTCTACTGTTCACGCTGGCCATCGCGACGCTCACGGCATTCGTGTTCGGGCTGGTACCTCTCGGGAGCACACTGCAGATTTCCATCGACCAGGAGCTCAAAGGCAGCTCGTCCACGAGTGCCGGCCGTACTCGGACGCACGGCGGGAATTTGACGATGGCATTGCAGATCGCAATGTGCCTGGCTCTGCTCGTTGCATCCTGCCTGAGCGTCAGGAGCCTGCTCCACTACCAGCGACAGGACCTCGGTATGCAGGCGGAAAGGCTTCTCGTCTTTGATCTCAGCCCACAAGGTTTCACGACCGATGTCGAAGCCTGGTCCTTCTATGAGCGGTTGCTCGAACGCGTGAAGGCGATTCCGGGCGTCGAAGCGGCATCCCTAGTGCGCACTCGCCCCGGCTCCGGATGGCTGTCTTCTGGTGGAATCACGTTGGATGGAGTGGATCTGCCTTCCGATGCACCTCCTCATGTCGAGGTCCATGACAACGCGGTTGGCCCGGATTTCTTTCACACGCTCGGAGTTCCCGTGCTCGAGGGGCGCGATCTCTCGGAAGCCGATACGCCCTTCAGCCCGCCGGTTGTCCTCGTGAATGAAACCTTCGCCCGGCAGTTTTTGAAGCTCGGCGCATTAGGCCACAGGGTAGGTAACCTGCCCGGGGCCGAAATCGTGGGCATCGTGAAGGACACGAAGTTCGCTAGAGTACGCGAACTGCAGCTTCCGGTGGTTTACTATCCCTTGTCGCAATCGGGCATGCGGGGGCAGATTACCGTCGAACTGCGCACGGCGGGTGACCCGATGGCTTTGCTCGGAGCGGTGCGGCGGGTTGTGCAGCAATTCGATCCCAACCTGCCGGTGCAGAACCCCATGACCCAGGCGGCTCAGTTTGCCGAGACGTATGTGACTCCGACCTTGTTTGCCCGCTTGGCCTTGGGCTTTGGCATTCTCGCGGTGGTGCTCGTCGCCAGCGGATTGCACGGCACGCTTGCCTACCGCGTCGAGCGGCGAACTGGTGAAATCGGCGTCCGCATGGCGTTAGGCGCGCCCCGCGAAACCGTTCTGTGGACGATTGTGAGCGAAAGCCTGTTGATATTCGGCGCCGGCGTGGCGTGCGGCTTGCCGCTGTCGTTTCTCGTGTCGCGCTGGTTGCGCTCCGAACTCTATCAACTCGGCTATCTCGACGGCACCAGCTTCGCGCTGGCGATGGCCCTCACCGGTGCGGTTGCGATTGCCTCGGCCTTGCTGCCCGCCTGCCGGGCGGCCAAGGTCGACCCCATGGTGGCGCTGCGATATGAGTGAGGAAGAGTCATGAGCGGCCTACTTCAGGACCTGCGCTATGCACTGCGACAATTACGCAAGAGCCCACGCTTCGCCGCGATTGTGGTTTGCACGCTGGCGTTCGGAATCGGGGCGAACACTGCGCTGTTCACCGTGGTGAATGCGGTCTTATGGAAGCCGCTCCCGGTGCGCAATCCGGATGCGCTGGCGCTGATGGTGTGGGACGCGCCGAATCGCGACATTCCGATTCGGGCAGGCTACGAGGGGAACGCCGACTCCGATTTCTCCACCACTGGCCACTTGCAGGGCACATCGTTTCCTTATCTCACGTTTGCGCGAATGCGGCACGCGAAAGATACCTTTTCTCACGTATTCGCGTTCGCCGGCGGAAAGTTCAACGTCATCGTCGACGGCCAAGCGGAACTGGCGTCGGGACAATTGGTTACTGGCGACTACTACTCCGGCCTGGGTGTGCCCGCTTGGCGCGGGCGCATGCTGACCGAGGCAGACGAGGCGAGCGGCGCCCCACCGGTAGCGGTGATCACTTGGCGGTACTGGCGGCGGCGTTTCGCAGGCGAGTCCGACGCGTTGGGTAAGACCGTCACCGTCAACAATGTTCGATTCACCATCGTCGGGATCTCACCGCCGGAATTTTCTGCGGCGATCGAACTCGACGAGGCGGCTGACTTCACACTTCCCATCATGGCCGACCCGCTGGTGAGACCGCAGAACCCGCGTCTCGGGAAACCCGGACTCTGGTGGCTGCGCATCATGGCGAGGTTGCAACCGGGCGTGAGCCGTGAGCAGGCGCGGGCACAAATGGATCCGGTGTTTCAACAAAGCATCGTGGACGGCTGGAACGCCGGAGTTGCCGGGAACGAGAAAAGCGCCGGCCTCGAGCCGCGAGACTATCCGCACTTGTTCGTGAATCCGGGTGCGCAGGGAGACGAGTTCTCGCGCCGCCCCTACCATCAGCCACTGGCCATCTTGATGGGCGTAGTAGGGATGGTCCTTCTCATTGCTTGCACGAACGTGGCCAACCTGCTACTGGCAAGGAGTTCAGCGAGACGAGAGGAGTTCGCGATGCGCTTGGCCCTGGGTGCGCGCCCCTCCCGCCTCATCCGGCAACTCTTGACCGAATGCCTTTTGCTTTCCGCAATCGCTGGCATCGCAGGCTGCCTGCTAGCGGTTTGGGGCAAACAGTTGCTTCTCGGCTGGACGCAATGGATTCGCGGAGGCGTCACACTGGAAGCGAGCCTTGATCTGCGCGTCCTCGGCTTTACGACCGGCCTATCAGCCCTGACGGGGGTTCTGTTCGGTTTGGCCCCGGCGCTGCGGGCTGGCGGAACTCGCCTCGCACCCGGCCTCCAAACTCAAATCGGAAATGACGGAAGAACGTTAGCCGGCCGCTTTCTGATCGTGTCGCAGGTCACCATTTCTCTGGTGCTGCTCGTTGGCGCGGGCTTGTTCGTGCGCACCCTGCGCAACCTCAACGCCGTCGACGTCGGCTTCAGCCGCAGGAATTTGCTGCTGTTTCGCGTCACGCCTGAGGGGAACGGCTACAGCAACCAAACGACCGGGCGGCTCTACGACCAGATGATCGAGCGTTTGAGCGGCATCCCCGGCGTGGAGGGTGTGGCGCTGTCGCGGCATCCCCTTCTAAGCTTCACTTCTATCGGCAGAGCGGTTTACCTGTCGCCCGAGAGTCAGCACAATGGCGAGATCGCGGAAATCAACATCGTTTCGCCCAATTTTTTCACGATCATGGAAATCCCAATTCTGGTGGGACGTCCTCTGCGACCGTCCGACACGCCCGCATCTCCGCTCGTCGCAGTCGTCAATCAGGCATTTGCAAAGACTTACCTTGCCGGCGTCAACCCCATCGGACAGCAGTTTTGGCTGGGGGACGGCGGCGAAGGGAATGGCTGGCCGCTGCGGAAACATATGCCCGGGCCGTCCGATGAGCCTCCGCTCGAAATCGTTGGCGTCTCGCGCGACGCTAAATACCGAGATCTCCGCACCCAGATACGCCCAACGCTGTACCGGCCGTATGCCCAATCTCCAACCGGTATGGCGAGCTTTGAACTCCGTTACCGCGGGAGTGAAGCTGCCCTTGTGACGGCGGTGCGAGAAGTGGTGCGGCAAGTGGACCCAAGGCTTCCGATCTTCGACCTACGCACGCAGAGCGAACAGTCCGAGGAGTCGCTCGCCGAAGAGCATATGTTCGCGAATCTCTCGAGCAGCATGGGCGTATTGACACTGCTGCTCGTCGCGGTCGGCTTGTATGGGATTATGTCCTACAGCGTGGCCCAGCGTACCAGGGAGATTGGCGTGCGCATGGCGCTCGGCGCGCAGCAATCGGTAGTGCGGGCGATGGTCTTGCGGGAGTCATTGGCGCTGGTGATGATTGGCATTGGGCTGGGTATACCAGTCGCGCTGGCGAGCGCGCATGCCGTATCTAGCGTGCTGGCGGATTTGCTCTTCGGAATCAAACCTACCGATCCCCTCAGCTTTCTACTGGCCATTGCTATCTTGGTTGCGGTGGCCGTGCTCGCGGCCCATTTTCCTGCGCGGCGTGCCGCGCGCGTCGATCCGATGGCTGCCTTGCGGTCGGAATGAGGCTGGGCTGCCAGGGAGTTCGCTGCACGAAGCTGATAGCGCCGCTGTCTCTAAATGAAAGCTTTCAAGTCGAGACCTGGTCCGCTTCTGCGCCGAGAGATGTCGGCAGAGATGGGATCGTTCGGCGGCGAAGCCAGAACTCACCTCGCCGCAGTGTCGTGACCATGCCCCTTGCGCTCAGCATAAGCTGGCCAGGGAATGGCGAGCACAAGCGCGCGATGCGCGGGCAAGTTCAAGGTAACTAATTGATCATTCAGCTCTTTCGATGTCACAGGCTCTTGCAGCTCACGCATGCGTTCGGCGGCCCAAACCGATTCCCGCGGGCCTTTTCGATCGTTTGCGGCCCCGGTTGCGGCGTCCAAAGCCCGAAGACACGTAAATCTTGCCTGCCTTCCGGCAATTCCTACAAGTGGAAATCCTTTGCTGGACAAGTGTTTTCAGCGATTTACGATTGGCAAACCGGATGCAAATTAACTTGACAGACGAAGTGGCGCGCAACGGGGCGTTCTAGAGAATAACTTCGGCCAGAGGTTTTCTTGAACGCCCCTTGCATTTTGCTCCCTGTCGGCCCGGCCCCCTCCCCTCTTCGGTTTCCCCGCCTGTCAGGCCAAGACCAGCTTCTCCTCGATGTCTAATCCAGCCCTTCGCAAGAGCCCCGCAACCACGGGATCCTTAAAGCGGGAGGCGTCGAACTCCACACGCACGATCCGTTGCTTCTCGTCAAAGGTGATGCGGCGAACCCCATACACTTCGCGGATATTGTCAATGGCGCGCATCTCCGATTCTCGCGGAGACCGGCCATAACGGTAAGCGACTTCCAGTTGTGTCATTGCCCAACCTCGGTCCGAAAGATTCAGTCCGGAAAGAATGGACTCTCGATGGCAAGTCACGACCCGGCAATCATATAGTACAAGGCTCCGGGAGGACGCCGAGAATAGAAGGCTGCAGCCGACCGTTCCCAACATGAACATAGCGGGATAACAAGTCGCTGCCTTTCTGGGATGAAACTTCTCCTAAATATATATATATATAGATCGTCCCCGGCACGGGGAGATCTTGCACAGTGAATGGCATTGCGGCCTATGGGCTCAAGCAGCGGCGAGGTAGATCGCTGTAAGAAAGCTGATGTCGAGGGATCGAATGCGCACTTCTGAAACCTCGGTCAAGGATCCGGTTTGTGGCATGACCGTCGCCCCCTCGACTGGCGACCGGTACGAGCATCAGGGAAAAA
>JASHSL010000547.1 GCA_030040855.1 Terriglobales bacterium | reverse complement strand
GAGGAGCATCAAGGCATCAATCTTCCCGGCATTGCGCTTTCGATTCCGGCGCTCACCGAAAAAGACCGGGTGGATCTGCAGTTTGGTCTCGAACAAGGGGTCGACATGGTGGCCGTCTCCTTTGTGCGCTCGGCGGCGGATATTCACGGTGTGCGCAGGATTCTCGCCCGCCATGGCAGCGATCTTCCCATCATCGCCAAACTGGAAAAGCCGCAGGCTCTCGAACAGTTAGAAGAGATTCTCGAAGCCGCCGATGGGGTGATGGTGGCCCGCGGGGATTTGGGCGTCGAAATGCCGCCCGAGAAGGTGCCCATCATCCAAAAGCACGTGATCCATCGCTCGGCAGAATGGCGCAAGCCGGTCATTATCGCCACCCAGATGCTCGAATCGATGATTGAAAACCCTCGGCCCACACGGGCGGAGGCAAGCGACGTGGCCAATGCCATCCTCGACGGCAGCGATGCGGTCATGCTGTCGGCCGAGACTGCCAGCGGAAGCTATCCCAGGGAGGCGGTCGCGATGATGGCCCGAATCGTGGTGGAAGCGGAGAAGACCATGGAGCAGTTCCCCCGCCGGCGGAGTACTCGCCGCCTGAGCATTGCCGAGGCGATTTGCGAGTCCATCGCGTATGCCGCCGAAGCCTTGCAAATGGGAGCCATTGCCGTGTTTACCGAGACCGGGAATACGGCGCGCATGATTTCGAAATACCGGCCCAAGGCCGCCATTTATGCTTTCAGCGATTTGCGGATCTGTGATCGCATGAACTTGTTCTGGGGAGTTCATCCCGTCGAACGGGAGCCCGTCCGCAGCGCCGAGGAGATGGTCTCCGCCGCCACCCAGGAGCTCTTACGACGAGGGCGAATTCGCATAGGCGACGTGCTCGGCGTGGTGGCCGGTACGCGAATGTCCTCCGGTTCGACAAACTTCATACGGCTTCACCTGGTCACGGCCAAACAGACGCGCACCTCAAAAATCAAGCCACAATCGGTTCGGCCCCCGCGATAGTCACGGGCCAGCGGCGCGATGACGCATTCGCCGCGGGACTTGCCGGGGCGCAGGTTTGGTGGGCGGTTGCCGGAGCCCTTCTAGGCTCGTTGATTCCATTCACGCTGCTTGTGATCCTGCCGACCAACTGTCAGTTCCTCAACCGAGCCTTGATCGCCCCTGCCTGTCCCATGCTTCTCTAGACGCCGTCGTCGTAGCAGACCAACTCAACTCGATTGCCTTCCGGGTCGGTTCCATTCAGTGAGCGCCAATGTACCCAAGCGTGTTCCGTGGTTTCGACGGCAAGCCCCAACTGTTCCAGCCCGTGCTTTTCGGCGGCGAAACCCTCGAGACGAATCTCGAACGCAATGTGGTCGACCGAGGAGGTGGCTCGATCCGGCCCACGATACTCGGGGCTCCCCGAACGGTCGAATAAAGCGAGCACCTGTGTGTGACCGGCGTAGCCATCGGCGATCTTGAAAAATGCGCAGTTGGGCATCCTGGTCATGAGCGGGAGGCCAATGACTGCCTCGTAGAATCTCTGCGTGACGGCTAGATTGTTGACGCTGAGGGCGATCTCGCCGGAGCCCTTCCAACCAAGACGTTCCCCGAGGTGCCCGGCCGGTGCAATTTTACCCGGCACGTTGAAGGCGGCGTCGGACACAAGCCTCTGAACAGGCTGCAGTGCTGCCGCGAGGGGAAAGGAGGACCGACTTAGGGGGAATTAGAGAAAGGACCTCGTTCCGTTCCTGAGAGTCGACAAACCGTTCCCAGGCGCAGAACTGCCGCTGCACCCGGATTCTGTGACCGTCTCGGCACCCTTCCTATTTCAATTTCACAAACAGCAAGACAAAGATTGCCCATACTCCCACGGTCACGGGAAACTCGACCAACTCGGCGTCCCGCAATGCGCCTCCTCGCGGCAGTGCGTACGTTAGACCGAACATCGCCACGGCAGTGAGTATGCCGAGCAGCAATTTCGCTTTCGAACTCATGACGGTTCGCTCCTCCCTAGGGCGACGAATCTCCCTGCGGAGTATAACCAAACGGGCGAGGCTTTGGCGGTCAATCTGGCCCGGGCCGGGGTGGTTTGGGCGGTCGGAGTATCTGGGAAAAAGAACGGAAGCCAGGCTCGCGCCCTGGTTGGTTGGCTCTCGCTCGCTTCCCGACTACACTATGGCCCATGAAGAGCTTTGATGATTTGTCGGAACGCGAGATTTTAGCGTTGGCCATTTCGCTCGAAGAAGAGGATGAGCGAGTCTATGCCGATTTTGTCGACGGCCTGAAGCAGGACTTTCCTCGATCGGCAGCGGTGTTTGAGGGGATGCAGGAGGAAGAGTCCGGCCACCGGCGGCGACTGATCGAATTGTACCGACGCAAATTCGGAGAACACATTCCCCTGGTTCGGCGCTCGGAGGTGAAGGGCTTCGTGGAGCGGAAACCGGTCTGGCTGATGCGGCCCTTGGGGCCGGAGGTCGCTCATAAAGCGGCCAGCGCAATCGAAGAGGAGACGCGCCGCTTTTACGAAAAAGCGGCCGGGCGCACCCAGGATGCCAGCATCCGTCAGTTGCTCGACGACCTGGCCCAGGAAGAGCGGAGCCATGAGAGCCGGGCGCAGGAGTTGCGAGCCGAGGAGCTTCCCGCCGAGGTCAGGCAGGCGGAAGAGCGGGCCAGTCGCAGGCTTTTCGTCCTGCAGATCGTGCAACCCGGGCTGGCTGGTTTGATGGATGGATCCGTATCCACCTTGGCCCCGGTTTTTGCCGCGGCGCTCGCCACTCGCAACAGCTGGGACGCCTTTCTGGTGGGCAGCGCCGCCTCGCTGGGCGCGGGCATCAGCATGGGATTTGCCGAGGCCCTTTCCGACGACGGAAGCTTGACTGGACGGGGCCATCCTCTGATCCGCGGACTGGTTTGCGGAGCCATGACGGCGCTCGGGGGAATCGGCCACACGCTCCCCTTCCTGCTGAAGGACTTCCATGTTGCTCTGGTGTTTGCGGCGATTGTTGTGGTCGCCGAATTGAGCGTCATCACCTGGATTCGTCATCGCTACATGGACACGCCGACCTTCTCCGCGGCGATGCAAGTGGCGCTCGGCGGCATCCTGGTCTTCGTGACCGGCGTGCTGATCGGCAGTTCCTAGAGCTTTTCGACCCATTCGGCTCGCTAGGATCAACGGGGTGGCGATCTGGCGGGTGGAGTCGACGCGGTCTGGCCATGCCTCATTTCCCCGGCGCCTGATTGTCGACTCCCGGTGGTGGCCGGGGGATCCGAGCGAAGCTTTTCCCGAGGATTCCGGGCACCCTTCCCCGGTCGGACCAGCATCGTACAGAAAGGTTAGCCGACCGTAGTCGGAGCCGGCTCCTGGACCTCTGGTTCAGTCTTGCCTTCGGTTAGCCAAAAAACATAAAATATCAACCAAGAAGGTGTGTCGCTAAGGAGCGCCATTTTCCATGTTTCACCTAAGTGTGCGCCGAAACCTCTTGTATTGGTCTGTGTTTTCCTTAGCGCTGGGATTTCCAGCCTTTGCTCTTGCCCAGCAGGCTTCAGGTTCGAGCAACTCCACGCCGACGCCCGCCACCGATCAGACTCCTGCTGCCAGTCAGGCGGCTTCTACCAACTCACAAGCACCCGCTGATCAACAGCAACAGCCGGATTTGCTGAAGCGTCCGATTACCGAGAAGCAGAAGAGAGAAAACGCCAAATCGCTGAAACAGGAACTGGGAAAAACCTACAAGAA
>JASHSL010000546.1 GCA_030040855.1 Terriglobales bacterium | reverse complement strand
CCTTTGCCCTTCGAGGAACTGATCGATGTTGGTAATGACCGGCGAGACCTTGCTGATCAGGAAGACGTCGGCGCCGAGATTGAATATCTTTTGCGCAACGTAGCCATTGATGCCGCTGGTGAAGGTGACCACAGCGATGACAGCCGCCACCCCGATCACCACCCCGAGCAGGGTCAGCGCCGAGCGCAGCTTGTTCGCCCAAAGCGCCTGCAGCGCGATGCGGATGGCTTCCAAGGTGGTCATAGGTCAGATCGCTGGTAGCGGCGTCCCAATGCGGGAAATCTAGAGCCAGCCGGCTCCTCGAGTCTAACAGAGCGGCCCGAGCGCCACCTCGAGTTCACCGCACCGCGGAAGCTGAAAGCGCTGCCCGGGTCCGGCAAGTCTCTTGGCATATAATGAAAGGTGTTGGCAGCTGGACCGGATGGTCGCTCCCCGTGCTTTCGGGCACCGGGAGAGGAAAGTCCGAACTCCCCAGAGCAGTGTGCCGGATAACGTCCGGGAAACCGCGTTCAAGCGCGGCTGACGGAAAGTGCCACAGAAAACATACCGCCCGGCTGGTTCTCTGATTTCGTTGCCTCGCGGTGGCGAGATCGGAAACGCGGCAGGGTAAGGGTGAAAAGGTGCGGTAAGAGCGCACCGCTGGCGCAGCAATGCGACAGGCAGGGTAAACCCCACACGGAGCAAGACCAAATAGGGAGGGAGTCTCCGGGTTCGCCCGGAGCACGTGTCGGCTCGGCGCGTCAAACCTTCGGGTAGGTCGCTTGAGCCTCGCAGTAATGCGAAGCCTAGAGGAATGACCGTCCTGCCGGTTTCCCGGCAGACAGAATTCGGCTTATAGGTCCGGCTGCCACAGCTCTTTATTTTCAATTACTTGCAAAGCTTAGGTCCGATTGTGACGCCCGTGTGACGCAAAACCTGCGTACAAGCAGATTGCATCTCCGAACTTTCGACTCGCCAGTTTGTTCGAAAATCCTGTTTGCGCATTTCGGCGCGAGCGCTGACTGTGCCTGTTGATAACAGGCGATCTTACGATCAGGCACTGTAGCGCAGTCATTGTGCCGCTGGCTGCGTCGCTGGCCAGTGGTCGAAAACCCATTCGGACGGCCTGCCTCTAAATCAAACCCGGGCACTCTATCCAGTCACTCCGAGAAACTTCTGTCCGGCGATGATTCATTGATAACGTAAAGAAAATAAAAGGCAAACTTATCGTGCGGAGAATATCGGCATTATTCTCCGCATAAAATGCGGCGAATAACTGGCCCTTGCGGAGAATAGTTGATATGATCTCCGCAGGAGATGCGGAGAATGCACATCCACGAGCTCCCTGAATGGCCTCATTTTCATTGGAATGCAGAGCGGCTTGTCGAACCTCTCGCCGAAGTGCGTCACCGCCAGGGCTTGCTGATCGGTCACATGGCAGCTCTAGGCTTCAATCTCCGGCAGGAGGCCGTGTTGCAGACGCTCACTGCTGACGTCATCAAGAGCAGCGAGATCGAGGGAGAAAAACTCGACGCGGAACAGGTGCGGTCATCGATCGCCCGCCGACTGGGAATGGACATTGGTGCACTCAAACCTGCAGACCGCGATGTCGAAGGCGTCGTGGAGATGATGCTTGACGCCACGCGCCACTACGATCAGCCGCTTACCACGGAAAGGCTATTCGCTTGGCACGCCGCTCTTTTTCCGACTGGGCGAAGCGGCATGCGCAAAATCAGGGTAGGGGCCTGGCGCGACGACAGCGAAGGACCGATGCAGGTCGTTTCCGGTCCTATGGGAAAAGAGCGCGTCCACTTCGAGGCGCCGGCAGCGCAGCGCGTCGCAAGAGAGATGGCCACATTTCTCGAATGGTTCAACGCCCAAAATGATCTCGATCCCGTTATGAAAGCTGGACTCGCACATTTGTGGTTCGTCTCCATCCACCCATTTGAAGACGGCAACGGACGCATCGCGCGTGCGATCGCCGACATGTCTCTGGCACGCTCGGAAAACAGTTCGCAACGCTTCTACAGCATGTCTGCGCAGATCTGCCAGGAACGCAACGAGTACTACAACATCCTTGAGCAGACGCAAAAGGGCGACATGGATGTTACCCCCTGGATGCAATGGTTCCTCGGTTGCCTTGGCCGCGCTATCGACGGCGCACAAACTGTTCTCAGCGCCGTTCTCGTCAAGGCAAGATTTTGGGAACGCCTACAAGGCATTTCAATTAACGACCGTCAGCGTCTTGTGCTAAACAGGCTGCTTGATGGTTTCGAGGGGAAACTCACGACCACGAAATACGCGAGACTCACGAAATCTTCGCAGGACACCGCACATCGTGACATCACATACCTGATTGATCACGGCATACTAATACGCAGTTCGGAAGGAGGCCGCAGTACAAGTTACGCTCTAGCTAATCTTGCTTGATCACCCGGCAATCCCGCTTTTACTATCTGCGCCGTTGGCATTTCGGCGGAGAGCAAGTGGCGTTAGCCCCCGCAATCAGCGAGCACATTACTTCAGCGCCCGCGCCTCTGCCCACCACGCCGCGCCATTCGGCGCGGAATGGATAGCAACTTATCGTCAGTGGCACAGAGGGTTCTAGGTGAGCGAGTATCAGTATTGCGATTTTCGGGCGGTCGACCGTCCGCTCACCAGAAATGAGATGGCAGCACGGCAGGCTCTACCAGTGTACATCTGCCTAGAATCCCTTGTTTACGCTGCCGGATATTTGTCGTACCCGGATAGTTCGATCCATCCGCAAACCAGAAGGAAATGTCTCTGCTCTTCAGGCGCCGCGCGATTTCAATGCTGTCTTTCGCGTGCCGCAGAGCACGTTGGCGAATCGCGGGATCAGGATTGCCGAACGACCCGTACTTGTATTCTTGATCCTGAAAGAGATTGGGATTGATGGAACCAGGAGCAACTCCATATCGGCTGGCAAATCGCTTGATCTCGTCCGCGCTCTGGACTCCAGCGGGGCAATCCCACAATACGTGCAGTGCCACCGTTGGGCACACACCGGTAAAGAGGTGAACCTGGCCTGCGTCACTAAATTTCTCTTCGGTTGTGGTCGCTGCCGCTGGCTGGATAAATTTCCCGAAACGAGTTCCTGTGTTGGCCAACCCCCAGGAAGGAAGCTCAATGCGAAATGTTTCAAGTGCTTCAAAAACCTGGTCACTCATGGATGAGTCCATGTCGACCTCTCTTCATGGACGAAAGATCAAATCCTTTACCCGCCCAGGTCACGGTTTTTTTCGGCAATTGCATCCTCGCGGATATAGCCCGCATGGCGCCCCTGCTTGAATCCGAGACGTGCAGGACAGTGGTCGAAGAAATTCTGCCAAGCTGGGTAAGATAACGGGCGCCCGGCAGGCGGATGATAAGGGAAGCGTTCCGAATTGCCTGACGGCGCGAGGCACTTGCAGCTCACAGGCGCAAGCCGGAACCGACGTTGTGTTAGGCCATTCGCAAAGCGGGTCCTCGGTTGATGAGTCTCCACATGAAGGACCTGACAGACTTTAAAAACAAAGAAAGCCAGGTTGCTGTCGGGGAAGGCATCATGCCAGTGAGGGAGATATTCGCTGCTTGGTCGCGATCCAGTACAAAGGCTTCGTTGATCTGGAATATGAAATCTTTCCCGATTCTCCGATGCCGGGCGTCATCAGCAGTTTTGCTTACATGCGGGGCGTGCTGGCAGGCATGGGATATGCACCTACAACCGCCGCCTGAAACCTTGAAGCGAACTTAAGCGATGCGAATTCGTCCAGATCGCCTGTTTTCGGCTGACCCCACGATGCGAAAAATAGCCAGAATCTCCGACGAATCTGTTAGCTTGTGACTGCCATCATTGACACCACCGACACCCTAGCGTGACAAAATACGGTTTTCTTGGTGTTTTGAAGTCAACGAGGAGATTCCGGTACAACATGAAAACTACGGTATCGAAGCTGATCGCGTTTGGTCTAATGGTGATCATCGTTGCGGCCGCCGCCGCACAGGAGAAACCCGATCCTCTCAAGAGCGGATTTCAGAATCCGCCCCAAAGTGCCCGGCCCAGGGTGTGGTGGCACTGGATGAATGGCAATATCTCCAAGGAAGGCATCAAGCTGGATCTCGAATGGATGCATCGGATCGGCCTGGGCGGCTTCCAGAACTTTGACGCCGCCCTCACGACGCCCCAGGTCGTAAAGCAGCGGCTCGCATATATGACGCCTGAGTGGCAGGATGCTTTCAAATTTGCCACGACACTTGCTGATCAGATGGGCATGGAGGAAGCCATCGCCGGTTCGCCCGGCTGGAGTGAGTCGGGAGGCCCTTGGGTCCCGTCATCTGAGGCGATGAAGAAATATGTCTGGAGCGAAACCTTCGTCGCGGGCGGAAAACCATACGCAGGGAAGCTCATGCAGCCTTCCTCGGCCACTGGGCCATTTCAGAACATCGTGATCCGCAGAGATCCCGGTGACACTCTGCCCGCCACTCCGATTCGCGACTATTACGCCGATACCGTCGTTCTTGCCTTCCGAAGAGCAACAAGCGATATCTCCGTTGCGTCGCTGCACCCCACAATTACAGCCAGTGGCGGCGAGCCCAATGCGGCCATGCTTAGCGACGGAGACTTGGAAAAGACCACACAGCTACCGATTCCACCCCGCGGCCAAGAGGCGTGGATCCAATACGAATTCGCGGCACCCACGACGATCCGGGCGATTTCCTTTGCCATGAAGGATCCGCCTGAGATCACCTCCATCGTGACCCGAATCTACCCGCCGACGAAATTCCTTATGGCGAGCGACGACGGTCAGAATTTCTGGCAAGTCGCGAAATTGCTCGATGACGGCGAACCCGAACATACGATTTCATTTCCAGCGGCGACAGCCAGGTTCTTCCGTGTCGTTTTCAAGCACGTAGACCCTCCGCCCGTTCCCACGTGGGCAAACAGTGTTGATGCGGCTGCGCTGGGGATCAATGCAGCTTCGCCCCCTACCAACTATGAGATTGCCGAATTGGTTCTTTACCCCGGCGCGCGTGTGAACCGCTTTGAGGAGAAGGCGGCCTTCGGTACGGAATCCGACCTCTACCGGCTTGCTACGTCTCCGGTTGCGGCAAGCGACGCGATCGAGAAGTCCGGCGTCGTCGATCTGACTTCAAAGATGCGTCCTGATGGGACGCTGGATTGGACTCCACCTGGCGGGGATTGGATCATACTCCGCTTCGGATACTCGCTGCTCGGGATTACCAATCATCCTGCCACCGCCGAGGCGACTGGCCTGGAAGTCGACAAGCTTGACCACCGCTATGTGAAGCAATACATGGAAAATTATCTCGATCGTTACAAACAAGCGGTCGGCGCCGGGTTCATGGGCACGCGCGGCATTCGTTATGTCATCAACGATAGCTGGGAGGCCGGCACGCAAAACTGGACCGACAACATGATTGTCCAGTTCAGAAAGCGGCGCGGCTACGATCCGCTCCCATGGATGCCGGTTCTCACCGGTAGAGTGGTGGAAAGCGCGGAAGCCAGCGACAGGTTTTTGTGGGACTTTCGCAAAACCATCGCCGATCTGACTGCCGATGAGCACTATGGCCAGTTGGAAGCTACGTTGCACGAATGGCACATGGGCCATTACGGCGAATCCCATGAAACGGGACGCGCGTTTGTTGCCGATGGCATGGAGGTGAAGAAATTCAATGAAGTGCCCATGAGCGCGATGTGGACCCAGTCGCCGGGGGTTAACAAGGAGCAATATGGCTACAATGCCGACGATCGTGAATCGGCATCGGTGGCCCATATCTACGGCCAGAATCTGGCGGCGGCTGAGTCACTGACTGCTGACCTCGCTCCTTGGTCTTGGTCGCCGGCCACGCTGAAGCCGACTGTGGATCAGGAGTTCTTGAACGGCATTAATCGCATTGTTATTCACGAGTCCGCCCACCAGCCCGTGCTGGATAAAGTGCCCGGGCTGACCCTCGGCATTTTCGGCCAGTGGTTCAATCGCAACGACACCTGGGCCGAGCAAGCTGGCCCCTGGATCGAGTACCTGGCGCGAAGCAGTTATCTGCTGCAACAGGGACACTTCGCCGCCGACCTCATCTACTTTTATGGTGAGGACTCGAACCTCACGGCCTTATTTGCCAATAAGGCGCCCGATGTGCCCGCAGGCTACGGCTTTGATTACGTCAATGCCGATGCGCTCATTCATGAGCTACATGTGGAAAAAGGGCTTATCACAACGCCCGGCGGCACAAGTTATCGTGTGCTTGGCCTTGATCCTTACAGCCGTCACATGTCCCTGCCCGTGTTGCGAGCAATTCGCAGACTTGTCGAAGACGGTGCAACTGTTGCTGGTCCAAAGCCAATTGACGATCCCAGCCTTGCCGACGATCAGCAGGAATTCCACAAATTGACTGGCGAGCTGTTCGGCGATGGCACAGGTGTGCATCACGTTGGCAAGGGCACAGTCTACGCCGGGACGAGTCTTGCCGATCTAGTCAGCGCTCTTCAAATAGCGCCCGACTTTGACTACACCAGGCGCGAAAGCGACACCCGTCTTCTCTTCGTTCACCGTAAGCTTGTGGATGGCAATCTGTATTTTGTCGATAACTGCCAAGACCACGGTGAGCAGGTAGACGCCAGTTTCCGCGTGACTGGCAAAGTCCCAGAATTGTGGTATGCCGAGACTGGGGAAACGAAGCCCGTGTCGTTCAAAATTGCTGGCGGCCGCACCACCGTACCGCTGACGCTAGAACCCTGGGGCACGGTTTTTGTGGTCTTCCGCAAGCCGGCTCGCGAAGATTCGCGCACTCTGCCTGCGCAAACCGAAACACAGTTAACTACCGTAAGCGGACCTTGGAAGGTTAACTTCCAACCCGACCGTGGAGCTCCGCCATCGATCACAATGGACGAACTCTCGTCGTGGAACGACAACACCAATGATGGTGTGAAGTATTTCTCGGGAACCGGAACCTACGTCAACACCGTGAACGCTCCTTCCAGTTGGTTCACAAAAGGCACCAGCATCTGGATTGACCTTGGCAATGTGAAGAACCTGGCTGAAGTCACGATCAACGGTAAGTCCCTCGGTATCGTGTGGCATGCGCCCTACCGAGTGGACGCGACCGCCGCACTCAAGCCGGGCGAAAATGCATTAGAGATCAAAGTGACGAATGCATGGGTGAATCGCCTTATCGGCGACTTGCAACCAGGCGTTATGAGGAAGTACACCTATACGGACTTTAAACCGTATAAGGCAGAATCGCCGCTTCTTCCTTCCGGTCTGCTTGGATCCGTGGCGATTTACTCTGTAGCTGCAAACTGAGTGGAAGCTGTCGCCGTGGAGCCCATAGCAGAACACATTCCTGGAACGGTTGATCGGCCCGATTCGTCGAGAATCCTTCGAGTATCGCCATCACCCTATGCTGGTCGATCTTTGTGACGAAGCTCAATCCGGACCTGAGTCGGCAATCTCATTCGAAAGTCAACAATGCCCCATCGAGCCTGGCGATCCACTCTTGGCGAACCAAATTGACAATACTGACAAACTCCGCTTCCGTAGAAACAATAACTTACGTGCTATCAGCGGCTTAGATCCAACCCGGCCTACCAGGTTCGGCTGCCTTGTACTTATTATCAATAACTTAGAAATTTACACCCCTCCATTGGGACGCCGGTGTGACGCACTTTGCAGTCCAACCGAGCAATGGCGAGCCGATGCGCGCCTATATGGGCTTGTTAGCTACTTCGACAAAGTGCTTCCGTGCGGGCGGTGATTGAGTTCAAACAGTGATCGTGGTGGGCCAACCTACTGAAGTGCGACAATTCTTAATCAGCAGGCCAATGCTGCTCGGACGCTGGTTCCTTTCGACAACGCCCGCAGAGTCTTATAGCGTTTTGAATCCGGTTTTTCGAGGCTGTTCCCAATAAGTTTGGAATTTGGCAAAGGGCAAAATTGTGACGCTGGTGTGACGCAATCGAACGATATCAGATAATGCAGCTACGGCGTCGTCGTATGCTCCGCCTTGGCTCCTTTCAGGGTGGGCGGTGTTCCAGAGGGCGTCCACTTCTCTCGACAGGCCGACGACGCCCTCGCTTGCTGGACAAGCTTCGGGAACCAGCCACTCGGTTTGTCAGCCTGGTGTAACGAAACCTCATAAAGACGGTCAGACCAAAGTCGGGTGGTGTCCTAAAGCTGCGCAAGTTTAGGACACTACCCAAAGTCGCTTGTCAATCGGAAGGTGAGTTTTTTCTGTTACAATGATTGCCACGCTTTTGCCACGGTTTGCTCGTCACGCGGCGGTCACTTTTTAGACCAGATTCATCTCCGCATTTCTTGCCCACCGTTTATTTGCGTGAAATCCAAAAGACAAATGTGAGCGGCTTCGCGGCTCTGGACGTGTGTCGGAGTGTGCGCGACAACTAGCCGCTCAAGAAGGAAACAAGTTCGAATGACCACATTTTCGGAACTGCCCCTGTGTTCTGCGCTACAGCGGAAACTAGCGGCGGCTCAGTTCGTCAACCTCACACCCATCCAGGAACGTGCGATTCCGCCTGCTCTCGAAGGCCGCGACGTCATCGGGACTGCCCAGACGGGCACCGGCAAGACATTGGCGTTCCTCATTCCCCTGATTGAGACCCTGAGCCGGGAGCCAGCGGGTCACACGGTAACTCTAGTGATGCTGCCAACGCGGGAACTAGCGATGCAGGTCCACGAGCAATACGAGCAACTGCGCACAAAAACAATGCCCAGAGCTGCGCTCATCATTGGTGGCGTCTCCGAGAAGGCGCAAATCCAAAGTCTGCGGGCAGGATCAGGATTGGTAATTGCCACTCCCGGACGATTGCAAGATCTCATGACCCGCAAGTTTGCTGACTTATGCCAGGTCAAAATGCTCGTACTCGACGAAGCCGATCGCATGCTGGACATGGGATTCTTGCCGGCGATCCGGCGGATTTTGTCCACGCTTCCTAAGCAGCGCCAGACCCTGGGTTTTTCAGCCACGATGGAGCAATCCGTTGCGAGCCTCGTAAATGAGTACATGCGAGATCCGGTTCGGGTCGCTTTGGGCTCGGTGCTCAAGCCAGCCGAAAGCGTGCAACTCAAGGCCTACGAAGTGCGGCCGGGAGAGAAACTCGACGTTCTCCGCCAGTTGCTTTATGCAGAAAAGGGTCAAACTTTGATCTTCACCCGCACCAAGCGAGGCACGGAGCGACTCGCGAAGGAACTCGTACGGGACGGCTTTGCCGCCGCCATGATTCATGGCGATCGCTCGCAATCGCAGCGTAACGGGGCTTTGGGCGGGTTTCAGGAAGGCCGTTTCCAGGTGCTGGTGGCAACCGACATCGCATCGCGTGGCCTACACGTGGATGACGTAGCCCATGTCATCAACTACGATGTGCCCAAAATGGCGGAGGACTTTATCCATCGAGTCGGCAGGACTGGCAGAGCAGGGCTGCAAGGGCGCGCCTCGACCCTGGCGGCAGGAGCCGAGGTGCTGGAACTGCGCCAGATCGAACGCACTCTCAAGTTAAAGATGGAACGTCTGCAGACTGACACGGCGATGGCAGGGCCACCGAGGCGAATGATTCAAAACACGCTAGCCTCGCGGACCCTAACCGCCTTGCCGGGAGAGGTATTTGTGTAAAATCCCAAGTCTGGTTGCCGGGGCGTCAAGCTCCGGCAACTTGCAAGCGTCTTGTTACTCCGGAATCAAGCATTATTCCCGCCGCGAGTCCTTCGCAAAGGAACTTTCTTTTCGAATCTTTTTTCGCGCGCGCTTTCGCGCCAACGCCTGTTTCACTCGGCGTCTTTCGCCTGGCTTCAGGTAATACGAATGACGTTTCACTTCTCTAATGATGTCTTCCGACTGAACCTTACGTTTGAATCGACGGAGCGCATTCTCTAAGGATTCGCCCTCTTGCAATCGAATTTCTGCCACGCTCACCTCCTACACCAAATCACCGCGATACAGATCTCTTATCGTCGACGTTTCGTACCATCAATTTGCCTGCCACGGCGTCAAACCTCGCCAAACCTGCAAAATACGAGTCACTCGCCGACGTGGTCACCGGCAGTGGACTCCTCCTCAGTGTCCGCTTCATCCGCACCGAGATTGAATAGCGCTGCCTGCTCTGCAGCGTGCTCGCGCAGTTCAGCCATCTCGTCGACGCTGCCTGCAACAGCCTTCGCTTGTTTCCGTTGATTCCTGCGCTCCGCTTTGTCCCGTTGTCTCTGCTGCCGCGTGTGTTCTTTTTGGCGCTTTGTAAATGTTGATCGGCCTCTTGGCATACGTATCCCCTGGGATCCCTTTGTTCACCGCCGACAGGCGTTTGGCAGCCTGACCGGACACACTTTGTCCTCGAAACACTACCAGCGCGGTTCGCGCGGCTGCCGTGGATGGCCGCGATAATCGTCGCGCCCACGGCCTCCTCCGCCGCCAAAACGATGGCCTCCGCCCCTCGGACGGTCCGACTTAGGTTTGGCCTCATTAATGGTCAACGTTCGCCCGCCTAGGTCTGTCCCGTTGAGCGCCGCGATGGCCTTGTCGGCCTCACTAGCATTGGTCATTTCCACGAAACCGAACCCACGAGAGCGGCCGGTATCCCGGTCGGTCACCAGTGTGATCTTTTCCACGGCACCGTGTGCCTCGAAGAGATTTCGCAACTCGGCTTCGGTTGTACTGTGTGGTAGATTCCCGACGTAAAGGTTCTTCATCGCAATTCCTCTTTCAGTAGATCATCTAGGCTGGTCCGTGTTGCAGTTGGTTTCGATGGACGTCCTTCAGAATCTCGTGGCGGAGCGGGCAGGGCGCGCATCGCTTGGGTGCGAGCGAGGGACGCGCAGCGGACTGCGGAAATTCGCCGCGAAGCTTCCAGAATGCCCCAGCGCTGAGTAGAATCTCCCCGATCCGGAGCAAAGGTGCTGTTTGCATTACCAATGGCATCGCGTTCGTCCGCGTTCTCCATCGTCAATTCTTGATCTGCGTTAGGAGAATCCGCGAGATACTCTGGCTGGCCAACCAAGAAGGCGAACCGCTGCGGCGGTGTGGCGCGGCGAAGGTCATCACAAAACTTGTCGCGTTGACCGTGTCCCTTTTCCATACTGATCAGCACGAGGTCGTATAGAGTGGGTCGCCACCATGAGCGGGCTTCCGCGATGTCGGCGGCGCAATCGACGTCTATCCCGAGCTTCCGCAGGACCTCAGCAC
>JASHSL010000545.1 GCA_030040855.1 Terriglobales bacterium | reverse complement strand
TGTCGATCGCCGGAATCTGGCTCAGCATTTCGTCGCGCAGCAGTGCCAGATCAGGGTTGGATTCGCGTGCGGAGGCCCTCTCGACCGAAGCCAGGCGTTCGCGCAACAGCCGGGCCTGGGCGCTGCGTTGGTCGAGAAACATCGCCACCGCAAACGTCAGCGCGGCCACCGCCACGAAGACCAGGATGACCATCAGGATCAGCATACCGTCAGCAGGCATTGCTCCTAGACCTCCATGCGAGACTCAAACATTGCCAGGTGAAGCCGACAACCCGCCGTCGCCAGCCGTTCGGCGAATTTGGGTCGGACCCCGGTGGAGCGAAAACAGCCCCGCACTTTCCCATTTTCATCAATGCCCACGCGATCGAACACAAAGATATCCTGCATCACGACCATGGCATTCTCCATGCCCGTGACCTCGGAGATCGAAATCACCTTGCGGGTTCCGTCGGACAGACGCGACACCTGCACCACTCCGTGGATGGCCGATGCGATCTGCTGGCGCATGGCCCGCTCCGGGAGGTTGAGATTGGCCATGGAGAGCATATTCTCCAGTCGTGCCAGGGCGTCCCGCGGGGTGTTGGCGTGGATGGTGGTGAGCGAACCCTCATGGCCGGTGTTCATGGCATTGAGCATGTCGAAGGCTTCTTCCCCGCGCACCTCGCCCACCACGATGCGATCGGGGCGCATACGCAAACTGTTAATCACCAGCTGCCGCTGTCGCACCGCGCCCTTTCCTTCAATGTTGGGAGGCCGCGTCTCCAGCCGCACCACGTGCTCCTGCTTCAACTGCAATTCGGCGGCGTCTTCGATGGTCACGATGCGCTCGGAATTGGGAATGTACTGGGAAAGCACGTTCAGCAGGGTGGTCTTGCCGGCTCCCGTCCCGCCGGAGACCACGATGTTCAGCCGCCCCTTCACCATGTGGGAGAGCAATTCGAGCATCGGCTCCATCAGCGTCTTGTTCTCGATCATGTTGCGGGCGGTCAGCGGGTCGCGCCCGAAACGGCGGATCGAAAGGCAAGGGCCGTCGATGGCCAGGGGGGGAATGATGGCGTTGACCCGCGAGCCGTCGGGCAGGCGTGCGTCCACCATGGGTGAGGATTCATCCACCCGTCGCCCCACCCGGGAGACAATCCGGTCAATGATCTGCATCAAGTGCGCGTCGTCTTTGAAGCTGAAGCCGGTCGATTCGATCTTGCCGGCGCGTTCCACGAAGACCTTCTTGTGACCATTCACCAGGATGTCGGAAATGGAGGGATCTTTGAGCAGCGGCTCGAGCGGTCCCAAGCCGAAGATTTCATCGAGAATTTCCCGCGACAAGCGCTCGCGCTCGGTGAAGCTGAGTGGCACCGCCTCCGCGTTCACCGCGTTGCGGATCAGCTGCAGCACCTCGTCCCGAGCCGTGTCGCCCGGGGTGCGACCCAGTTTCTCGAGATCTAGGCGATCGAGGATCTTGCGGTGGAGATCCGCCTTAACCTGCTGGTAGTCTGTCGTTTCAAAGCTCTGCAGATTCGGCATACCTGTTCCTGATGGGCCCTACCTTAGCTGATCTTGAATAAGGACCAAGCCTTGCGTTTGACATCGAGTTCATTCTCCGTCAAGCGCGCCGCAAGGCCAATAAAAGCACGGGCGATCTCGGTATGAGTTTGTTGCACGAGGGGGATTCCGCGATCAATGGCCATCGAGACGGCGAAATACTGATTGGGAATCTTCGCCGCCAACTTAGCCCCAGCCGCGGCTTCCGCGTCGGCCTCGCTGAAGCCCGGGATCTTGCGAAAGCGATTCAAAACCAGCTGAATCTTATCCGGGTTGCCATTCTCACTGAGGTACTGCTGCACCCGGGCCGCGCTCCACAAACAGGCCACATCGGCGTGCGCTACCATCAATACGGTTTGGGACAACGTGGTGGCGAGGCGGGTAATCGCGTCCATGCGGGTGGACGCATCCACGACCACATAGCGGAAGTGCCCGATCAGGACGTCGAGCAGCTTGGCATATTCGGTATTGGCGGGTTCGGTCACCTGCGGCATGCCGGGCCCGGCCAGCAATTGCAGCCCCCCGCCATGGCGGGTCATAAAGCTTTCGAGCAGCGAGCTGTCCAAGCGATGCAGGTTGCGCATGGCATCGGCCACGGTGAAGAGCGGCTTCACATTCAGATGCAGGGCACAGTGGCCCAACGGAGCCAGATCGACCAGGGAGGTGTTGCCATGAGCCGCCTGTAGGGTCAGAGCCAGGTTCACCGCGACCGTGGTCGAGCCGCTCCCCCCTTTGGCGTTGACTACGGTAAAGATCTTGCCGCGAACCTCCTCCTGCTGCTTACGCTGCGCCGTCGACAAGCGCACGAAGGCTTCTAACAGGGTGGTGGTCGTCGTCGGCCGCTCGATGAAGTCGCGCGCCCCGCCGCGCATCGCGCTCACCATCACCTGGGGTTGGTTCAGGCTGCCGATGGCAAACAGGGCCGGGCCGGGGATCACCTGGTGCAGCAGCTCGATGGCGCGCAAGGCGGGCAGCGGGGAGTCGGCGGGAATGTCCACCAGCACGACGTCGGCGTTCGCGCTCTGGATCCGGCGCATGACAGGATCGCTCGCGGCCAGGGGAAAGTTTGCGCAGCTATGCACCGTGCGCGCCACGTTGGTTCCGTCCACCAGAACTTGCAACATGGTGCGTTGCTCGGGATCGTGCGCCACCACTACAACAGAAAGTTCGGCCATGGTTCGACTAATTCTCCTGACCCATCGCCCGTTGCACCCGGGAATCCGAGGCTCGGTCGAGGGTCCTCACGGCTTGCCCCCCGACGGCTTCCGCCCGTCAAACTTGTTCTGATCGAGGAAGGGTTGAGGGTTGCTCGGCCCTGCCGGGGCGGTCTGCGTCGGTGAGATACGGTGCACCGTGCAGAGCACCATCAACTCGGACTTACTCTTTTGCAGGTTCTTGCTGCGGAACAGATACCCCAAAATCGGAATGTCCCCCAACCCCGGCATTTTATCGACTATGTCAGTGACTCGATTGTCGAGCAGACCGGCAATCACGAAACTCTGACCATCCTGCAGCTCAAATTCGGTTTCCGCCTTCCGCGTGCTCAAGGCAGGCACAGTAAAACCGGAGATGGTGAGAGCGTTGGTAAAGTCCAACGTACTCACCTCGGGTGCCACCTTAAGGTGAATATTGCCGTTGGGCATGATCACAGGGGTGAAACTAAGCGCCACCCCGAAATTCTTGAACGAAATACTGACGGCAGTGAAGCCTTGGCCTGGCTGAACGATGGGAAAGGGAAACTGGCCACCGGCCAAAAAGCTGGCCTCTTTGCCGTTCACCGCAATCAGATTCGGCTCTGCCAGGATTTGCAGCAAGCTCTTGCTCTGCAGCGCCTCGATGACCACTCCAAAATCAAGGTCGGTGCGAAACAGAAATATGTTCAATGGATTGGTAACGTTGATGGTGGGCGGGGTTGGCGCGGTGGTGACGGTGCTCGTAGCTGCCGCCCCAGTTCCAGACGTTGTCGTAGTTGTCGAACTGGTGGAGACGGTGGCGCCCCCGTACTGACCGGTGCTCGTGGCTGCCGTCGTGTTCCCGGCGCTAGGTACAAAGAAATTTACCCCCAGCTGCGTGGCCGCCGTGCGGTCGACTTCGGCGAACTTCACCTGCAGGA
>JASHSL010000544.1 GCA_030040855.1 Terriglobales bacterium | reverse complement strand
TTTGTACGGCATCACCAGCGAGCGCAAACTGGTCGAAGAACTCCGCATGCACCTGGCCTGGCGGTAGTTCACTGGTCTCAGCTTTGATCAGGAGATCCCCCACCATTCCACGTTCTCCAAAAACCGCCACGGGCGCTTTCAGGAATCGAAGCTGTTCGAGCAACTCTTCGAGCGGATCGTGCGGCGGTGCGTGGAAGTAGGACTGGTGGAGGGAAAGCATCTGTCAGTGGACGGTAGCTTCATCGAGGCCAATGCGGCCAAGGAGAGGATCCCCCGCGAGCAACTCGCGGAAGCAGCCCACGTCCATCGGACAGTGCGCCAGTATCTCGCGGAACTCGAAGAGCAGAACCCGGTGGAAGAACCGGTGCATGAGCAAGAGCAGGTGTCCACTACCGACCCTGACTCGACCTACGCCACCAAGGGCGGAACGCCGGCACGGCCCGGGTACTACTATCTAGTCGACAATGACAGCTGCGTGATCGTTGGAGTGCAGGCAACGGCAGCGCGGATGAGTCAGGAGACGGTCGCCGCACAAGACATGCTCACGCGTTTTGCACGGTGGCAGGGACGAGAGCCAGAATCGGTAGCAGCGGACACGACCTACGGGAACGGGGAGTTCTTGCAATGGTTGGCGGAGCGAGGCATCACTCCATATATGCGAACCCGCGACAGTATCCACCGCAAGAACAGCCCGTTCTACGGTCCGGAACGTTTTACTTATGAGCCGGAACACAATCGCTATATCTGTCCCGCCGGCCAGCCACTCAACTATGGTGGTCGAGTTCATCGGAATCGCGCCTACAACTACATCGGAACCCGCAAGCGTTGCGGTGCGTGCTTACAAAAAGCGTAATGTACCAGCGCTGCTTTTCGGTCTCTTATCATTCACCGGTACGAATCAGCCCGACAGCGTGCCCGCGAGTTAGCGAACACGCCCGAGTTCGTCAAGGCGCAACGGCAGCGGAAAAAACTAGAAGCGTTGTTTGCGGAACTTAAGAACCAGATCGGGCTGCGCCGCTTGCGCCTGCGGATATTGAAGTTTGTGCAGGAGCAGTTCTTCCTGGCAGCGGTGGCCCAGAACATCAAGCGACTGGTGCGCTTCCTTAGCCAATCGATAAGACCTGTTGTCCCAGCTACCACTTAGTGAACGGAGAGGAGAAAACCTTCGCAGTGGCGCCAAGAAGACCTTCCGTTGAGGTTAGTTTTTCAACACCCACGCCTGATAGTGTCAACTATGGCCTGTGGAGGCTGAATCTGCTGGGCCTGCCTCAGGATCGATCGGCGACTTGTGACGTTTTCGCCTGTAGCGCGTTCGCACGCGCCACACCCGATGCGCCAAGGTCACTCTGGGCTCTCCTCGCACCTCTGATCCCAATTCACTGAGTCAGGCGACACTATTCCCGCCGCGCCTGCCGCATTCTGGTGTGCGGCCCATTGCGGAGCACTGAGCGAGTACCGCTAGATGGTCGCGCTCACTGCTATGTCCGTCGGCGTCTTAGTCGGAACGGAGATTGATGTAAGGCTTCCTGTTACCTTGTCACTGGACGCGAGTTGCACCGAAGTCGCAGTCCCGTTTGACGCCGTGAACTCGTAGCCGTAGTCGACTTCGGCCTTGTAGCTGAGCGCGATCTTGTCCGTGCTCTCGGTGGCCAGCACCCACGAATACGGCATGCTGACGGTGCAAGTATTCTTTCCGGCGACCGGACTCTTGAGGAGTCCTATCATCGTTTGCTAGTAACCTTCAACGGTAGCGATCGCTGTGCACACGAGGACGCTGTTTTCCGGGATGGCTGAACTGATGGTGACCGTAAAAGTGAACACGAGCGTTCCCGTGGCAGTTGAAGTCGCCTTTGCGTCCTGGACGAAAAAGGACAATGCAAGCCCGACCACAAGGGTGCAAACAATCGCAAATGTTGAACGACGAATCTTCATGGGAGGCCTCCTTCAATAGGCTGAGATTCTGCGGCGGGGGAGTGGACCGCAAGTACACGGAGTCTATACCAGGTGGTCGGTATTGACAACGATGTAAGGATAGCTTGGCGGTGGCAGCGGACGGCGTCCAGCCTACAGCGCTAACGGGGGAGGGGCGGCCATGAATCGTGTTCTTGACACGGCTACGCCACCGCCCCGACAGGTGACATAGCATGGTTGGTGTAAAAATCGCCATTACACGTGCGCCGTGAAAAGGCGCTGGTCGACTGCGGGTGAAAGTCCCGCCCGGGAACTGGGTTCGCTCCACCCGGAAGCAATCAGAGCGGAGGTGAAGGAAACGAAGCCGTCGGAGCCTCTGGTGAAGAGGGTCACTTAGGTGACTTGGCGAGCATGTAGGCCGTAACGAGCAGTGAACGCTGAGCAGGCCTCGAAACGATTAACGCAGGAGCCAGCCCGCCGTGTAATCGGGATGGCCGCCGCTGATGGGACAGTACGAGCGAACGAGTTCCATTAGACCTGCCGGGGTAATGGCGACGGCAAGCAGGCAAAGTTGACCAGTAGCAACACGGGAAGCCCCAGCGGTGATCGCAGTTAGGATCAACCGGCAACTCGTGAGAGTCAGGCTGGGCCGTATGGGGTGACGGAGAGGCTCGCAGTACTGATGAAGCCGGGTAATGCCGGTGGAGGGAAGGGGCCTCAGTTGAAAGGAAACGCAAGAAGCGACGAAGACGGAGGGATTGGTGTCGAACCTAACAACCCCAGAAAGCGTTCAGAAGCTGCAGACGGCGTTGCACGACAAAGCGAAGGAATCGCCTAGCTTTCGCTTCTATGCCTTGTACGACAAGGTGTATCGCAAGGACGTTCTGGCATTCGCCTACGCATGCTGCAAAGCCAATGGCGGAGCAGCAGGAGTGGACAATCAGACGTTCGAGGACATCGAGACGTACGGAGTAGAGCGGTGGCTAGACGAACTGGCGCAAGAGCTGAAAAGCCGAACCTATCAACCACTTCCTGTACGGCGAGTCTATATACCGAAGCCGGACGGGAAACAGCGGCCGCTAGGAGTGCCCGCTATCCGTGACAGGACAGCGGAAATGGCAGCGGTTCTGGTCCTCGAACCAATTTTCGAGGCCGATCTACCGCCAGAGCAGTACGCCTATCGGCGAGACCGCAGCGCACTGGACGCTGTGAGACACGTCCATAAGCTGATCAACACCGGCCATGGAGAAATCGTAGACGCGGATCTCAGTTCCTACTTCGATACTCTTCCGCATTCCGCACTTCTAAAGTCGGTAGCTCGACGGGTCGTCGACGGAGCCATGCTCCATCTGATCAAGATGTGGCTGGAAGCTCCGGTCGAAGAAACGGATGAGCGTGGAAACAAGCATCGAAGCACACGAAATCGGGATGAAGGTCGGGGCACGCCGCAAGGATCTCCGATTAGCCCGTTGCTGAGTAATCTGTACATGCGTCGGTTCGTGCTCGGTTGGAAGAAGTTGGGGCACGAGAAGCGTCTGAGAGCGTACATCGTCAATTACGCCGATGACCTCGTGATCTGCTGTCGTGGCAAAGCCGCAGAGGCTTTAGTCACGATGCGGGACATGATGACGGCGATGAAGTTGACGGTGAACGAAACCAAGACGCGGGTCTGTAAGCTACCGGAAGCAAAGTTCGACTTCCTGGGCTACACGTTTGGTCGGTGCTACTCGCCGAAGACGGGCCGAGCCTATCTAGGCACGACCCCGTCCAAGAAACGGGTGCAACGCATCTGTCAGGCGATTAGCGAAGCGACTCGACGCAACAAAACTCAGCAGGCTTTCGAACAGATAGTGGCACAGCTCAACCGGCAAATGATCGGATGGGCCAACTACTTCTGCTTGGGCCCTGTCAGAAAAGCCTATAGCGCAGTGGAACGACACACTGGCCGCAGGCTTCGCCAATGGCTGCGCGCCAAACATAAGCGGAAGGGAGCAGGTATCAAGCGATACTCTGACCAACTCCTGCACGCCAAGTTTGGGCTGGTTCGTCTCAATGGACGCACCGTCAGCTTTCCGTGG
>JASHSL010000543.1 GCA_030040855.1 Terriglobales bacterium | reverse complement strand
CTCAGCACGGTGTTCCCTTTGCCGGTGGGGTCCCATGCAACGCCCAACTGCGGAGCAAAATTCAGGTTCGGTTGATGTACGCGGTTGCCCAGGCCCGAATAGAACTGATTGTCGAACTGATAAAGGGGCGCAATGGAGCCAAGGTCGCTGTCTGTGCGCCAAGTGTCACGCACATACCGGAGTCCGTAAGTGAGGGTCAAGGTAGGTTTGATCTTCCACGCATCTCCAATGTAGGCGGATATTCGCTGGTCGGGACCGGTGCCGCCTGCAGGAAATCCAAAAGCCGGGACTTCGGTCGAAAAACCTTGTCCATTGCCAAGAGAAACAGTGGTCACCGGATAGTTAAGAGGATTCGCGGCACCACCCGGAAAGCAAGGCGTGTTGATTCCGCAAGAATTGTTGGCGAACGCCTCTGTTGTGTTGTTCAGCGGTGCCGCCACGGCCGGGGCAAGCGCGAGGAAACTGGCGAAACCACCTCCCATAATGCGGTTCCAGCCTCCTCCATAGCGAAGAATATGCTTTCCCATCGGCCGGCTGCCGTCATATTTGAGCTGGTGATTGGACTGGTAAGTCTGCTGCGGCGCGAGAAAGCTTGGGCCAGAGCAGAAGAAATCCGCGCCTGCGGTCAAGCAGTCGGGATCGGTGCCGATTGCCAGTTCGATCCCCGGCTCGGGGTTGAAAATGCGCGATCCTGTGACCGCATCGACGATTCCATTGCGAAATTTCATGTACCCAAAGCGAATACTGTGGGTGTAGGCGCCGGTCATGAAATCCAGCCCTACCGCATAGTCCGGCGTGTGATCCTCGTTGGCAAAGGGCTGGAAAGAGTTCGGGATAAAGGCCAGAACATCCTTGTTCTCGTTATAGGAGAAGCGGTAGAACAGTTTGAGGTTGTCGTTAATCTGCCAGTCCAGTCGACCTACCGCTTCTGCTTCTCGAAACGGAGAATCGTAGTTCCCGCGAAGAGCCAGGAAAGGTCCTCCAGGTAAAACGGGATTCAGCAAATCCTGTTTGGTTCGCTCGGCATCGAGAAAGAAAAATAGCTTGTCTTTAATGATCGCTCCGCCAAAATTCCCACCAAACTGATTTCGCTGAAAATAATTGTCGGAAGCGCCGGGAAGATTGGCGTCCAGATGCTGGTCTCGGAAGGAATAATATCCTCCGCCGTGATAGGTGTTCGTGCCGGATTTGGTGGCCACATTGACGGCGCCTGAGGAGGTCAGTTCCGTGGAGAGATCGAGTGACGATTGCTCGATCTGAAATTCCTGGATCGCGCTTGCGGGAATGTTTTGGGTGGTTGTACCCACGGTCTCATCACTGATATCCAGGCCATCAACTTCAATTCGCGCTGTTCGGCCAAAGCGACCGCCAAAGGAAATTGACGAAAAGCCATTCTTGGTGGGGTCGAAGTTGCCGCCATCTTGAATTTGCACTCCCGGTTCCAACTGCGCCAGGTCGAGAAAATTGCGCCCGTTGATGGGCAGGTTCTCAATTTGCTGCGTGGTCAGGACCCCTTGCACCGTGGCCTGTTCGGTGTTCACCGTGATCTCCGTACCCTGAACTTCGACTACCTGACATGTTTGCCCGACTCTCAGCTTAAAGTTCCCGGGCGCAGTCACGCCGACTTGCACGGTCATCGAGGTCTCTAATGTCGCGAAACCCGGAGCTTCCACTCGTAAGGTGTAATCGCCGGGAGTTAGTGCGCCTGACGCGTACGTTCCCGCAGACGTGGTCCGCACGGTAATCAATCGCCCCGTGGCTTTGTCGGTAATGGAAATTTTTGCTCCGCTTATGACCGCGCCCGAAGGGTCCGTAACCACACCCTGAATGCTGCCGGTGGAAATCGTGGTCTGCGCCTGCACGGCCACCATCGTGCTGAGCACAAACAGCAAGGAGATTGACGCCAGGAGAGGGAAGCGAGCACGGTAGCAAGGCGAGTTGGCAGGAGATGACATGGGTCTATCCTCCTTCGAGCACAGGCTAATAAGACCGCCGATATTATATGTTTTCTCCACGAACCAGACTGTGATCTGTGTACACGGGAAGGGACCGCATTGGCTCGACAACCATGTAGCAAGTTCGACGCCATCGCCTGAGCAGTCCGACCGCCAGTCGATCGGCCCTTATCTTCAAGCACTCAGGAGAGTGCCCCGGGTCATGAAGGTAGGAAACTACAAAATTTTGTAGCCTGTACTTGAAAAATGCAGAGGACGACAGACGCTCAAATGGCCGCGGAGCTGTCTCCCTAGCCAGGTATGGTAACCGCCACTGAAGCAGGACGAAACTTGATTGAGGGTCGAGCGGACTACATCGAGCTAAACGGCATCGATCGCTGGCTGGGCGGTGTTTATCTGAAGGGGGACAAGGCAGCATGGCGGTGGGATCGGATGTCCACCCAGCCTGTCATGGGCTGAAAACTATCGCCCATGATGCCTCTATTTTTTCTTGTGCTTGGCTGCCCCTTCTTGTTCGCTCAGCAGCTGGCGATGATCTTCGACGCTGGCGTCGACCGTGTCGATGACATTGGCGAGCACAAACTGATAGCGTTCCGCCTCGCTCGGACTGGAGTCGCGGGCGTTCTGCAAAGCCCGCAGCTTGGCCTGAAATTCGGTGTCGGCCTCGATTACCATTTTCAGAGGCTTACGCAGGTCTTCCTTACGTTCCACAAAAGTATCGATGTTGTCGTTCAACTCGTCATAGACGGCGAGGAAATTCTCTAGCTTATCGTGGGTTTGCTGGGCCCGGTCTTTGACGTTGGGATCGGCACGCATCTGCTCCAGCGCGACCAGCCTTGCGCGGGCGAAATCCACATAGAGCTTCATGCGCACTGCGGGTTGTTGGGCGGCGTCGCGCAGCGCATCGATTTCCTTTGGGTTTAACGGCTCCTGGCGAAACTGTCCCCACGCCACCGGGAGCAGGAGGAAGCAGAGCAGTAAAGAAGCGGCGGCCGTGCGCTGGGCAGACATCATTTTTCCTTGCCAAACATGTTGGCGAGCAGGTCGTCGGCCAGTTTGTCGAGCCGCTCGCTGGCTTCCGCCACGGGTGCCTGATCCTCGAAATTCAGCGTGCGCCGAACATCCTTCAAGCGATGCGACATCTTCCGGAGCGCCATTTCGACGCTTTTGAGCTTTTTGCCCGACTGAATGGCGGCGTCGTGCGCTTTTTCCGAGTAGGTCACGATATCGGCGACGGATTTGCGTGCCTCCTCCACCTTACCGGCGACATACAACTCGTCTGCCGACTTGAGCTGGCGTTCGGCGATTTCAACATACAAGGCAGGCTGCTCTTTCAAGGGCGCTGATTTGGCGTGCGCGATCAGTTCTTCGAGCGTGGGTTCTCGGGAAGCGAGCGAAATCGCCGCGAAGGCCAGGGCAAGCGCGAGAATCGGGAGGCGGCGCATGCATCACTTCTTGGGTTCAATGGCGATCAGGCGATGCCGAGCCTGCCACTCCTGATCCGGATAGTCTCCGTGGGCCACTTCCAGGAACTTATGGTAATTTTCCGCCGCCTGTTTATAGGCCCGCAAATGATCATAGGCGGTGGCGCGGAGAAAGTAGCTGACGGGAATCTCGGGTAGATACTTGGCGCGGAAGTCTACCGCCTTGATCGCCAATTCGTAGTTCTTGTTTTCATTGGCGGCCACCGCCAGGTCTCCATAAGCCGCGCCATAGTCGGGTTTAAGCTTCACCGCCATGAGTAGCTCTTGTTGCGCAGCGGGGAACTTCTTTTCCTTCATCAGCACCACGCCCAGCTCATGATGAGATTCGGCGTCCTGCGGCTGTTCCGCCAACAGTCGGCGATACTCGGCTTCCGCCCGATCATACAGGTGGCTGTCGCTATAGAGATCCGCCAACTGACGCTCCAAGTCACGATCGGCGGGGGCCAGCTGGCTCGCTCTCTCCAGTTCACGGATGGCCTGTTCGTTGTTACCGGCAGCGGCCAGCACACGGCCCAGTTCGAGGTGAACCGCGGGATCGTTGGGCCGCAAGGGAAGCAACTTGCGCAGAACCTCCTCGGCATCGCTCAGACGGTGGCCCCGCAGATAAACATTGGCCAAGCCGGTGAGCGCGTTGCTCGATTGTGGGTCGACGACTAAGACCTGTTTGTACTGCTGCTCGGCGTCGGCGAAGCGGTTTTGCTTTTCGAGCAGTAGTCCTGCCGAGAGATGCGCTTCTGGATCGTTGGGGGTCAGGGCAGCCGCCCGCAGGTAGGCTTCGATGGCCTGATCCGGCTTGCTGTTCTCGAGGATGTGGCCCAGCGAAATCCAGGCTCGGGCTTGTCCTGCCGCTCGATCGCCGGTCGGGATCAAGGTGGTTGCCGCGCGCAGAAACTGTTCGGCATCGGGCTGCCCCGTTTTGGCCAGCATAAGGCCGAGGTTCAGGTTGGATTCGAATACGTCAGGCTTGGCGGCGACCGATTTTCGATAGGCGGCGATGGACTCCTGAGTGTGGCCCAGCGCGTTCTCGGCAAAACCCAGGTCAAACCACGCCTGATAATTGTCCGGATGTTCGTCCACCACCTTGCGGAGCAAAGCCTGAGCCGTCGGATAATCCTTCTTCTCAAGGGCCGCTTCCGCCTGGGTAAGCTCGGGTGGAAAGGAAGGATCTTGCTCCGCCACGGTGTGATGTCGAACGGTTTGGCCGCCGGATCGCCATAGGATAGAGGCTCTGAGTTGTGGCGACCAGCCGGCGGCCGCCAGGCTCGTGAGAAGCAGGACCAGGCTTTTCCTCCCGCCGGTTGGTCTATCGGCTTGCATTGTCTGAAAATCCATTTTGGTCGAGCACCCGCGCCAAAAACTGACCCGTGTAGGATTGCGGGAGCTGGGCAATGGCTTCCGGAGGTCCCGACCCCACGATATAACCGCCGTGTTCGCCTCCCTCCGGCCCCAGATCAATGACCCAATCGGCCGTCTTGATCACCTCAAGATTGTGCTCGATGACCAGAATCGAGCCCCCGGCTGCCAGCAGGCGGCGAAACGCCGACAACAGCTTACTGATGTCATCAAAGTGCAAGCCGGTGGTGGGCTCATCAAAAATATACAAAACATGAGGACGGCCGCTGCCGTCCCGCGCACCGGCGCTTTGATTGCGGGGCTGGAGATGCGCGGCCAGTTTCATGCGCTGGGCTTCCCCGCCGGAAAGTGTGGTGGCCGATTGCCCAAGCCGCAAGTATCCCAACCCTACCTCTTCGAGGATCTGCAGCTTTGCCGTAATCTTCGGAACCCCGGCAAAAAATTGCAAGGCCTCCTGGATGGTCAGATTCAGCACCTCGTGAATGTTCTTGCCGTGATAGCGCACATCGAGGATCTCCGGCTTGTAACGAGTCCCTTTGCATTCTTCGCAGGTCAACTCTACGTCGGCGAGAAACTGCATTTCGACGGTCACGGTTCCATCCCCTTGACAGGCCTCGCAGCGTCCGCCGGGAACGTTGAACGAGAAGTGTCCGGCGGCGAGCCCTTGTTTGTGGGCCTGGGGCAGGGAAGCGAACAAATCGCGCACGGCATCGAAGGCCTTGATGTAGGTGACGGGATTGGACCTTGGAGTGCGGCCGATCGGGGACTGGTCGACCATCACGACTTCATCCACCAGCTCGGCACCCTCGACGCGGTCCCAGGCTGGGATCGAGACCGTGGCAGCGGGCTGCTGGCTGGCTCTCGCCAACGCCTGAAACAACACATCGTAGAGCAGGCTGGATTTCCCCGATCCGGAAACTCCGGTGATGGCGACCAGCATTCGCAAGGGAATCGCCAGATCGAGATTTTTCAAATTGTGAGCGCGCGCGCCGTAGACTTTGATCTGCTGGCGCCCGGGTTTGCGGCGGGCACTGGGAACGGGGATGCGCAATTCCTCCGCCAGATAGCGCCCGGTCACCGAGCCGGGAGCTTTCTTGATCTGGTCGAAGTTCGCAGCGGCGACCAGCCTGCCACCGTTTTCCCCCGCGCCGGGTCCAAGATCGAGAATGATGTCGGAGGCCCGCATGACGTCGGGATCATGTTCGACGACCAAAATTGTGTTCCCCAGATCACGCAAGTCATGCAGAATTTTGATCAGCCGATGGGTATCCCGGCTGTGTAACCCGATCGAAGGTTCATCGAGCACATAAAGGGTTCCCACCAGACTGGATCCGAGAGAAGTGGCGAGCTGAATGCGCTGCGCTTCTCCGCCGGAGAGCGTCGAGGAGAGCCGGTCCAAGGTGAGATACTCGAGACCCACTTCGTTCAGAAACCGCAGTCGTTGCTGAATTTCTTCTAAGAGTTTCTGGGCGATTTCAGCTTGCTGATCCCTCAGGCGGATGGCGGCGAAGAACTTGGCGGCCTCCTCCACAGTCATGGCGCAGACATCGCAAATGTTTTTGCCCGCGATCTTGACTTGGCGCGCCTCCACTCTCAAGCGAGCTCCCTGACACTCCGAGCAGATGGAATAGCCCCGGTACCGGCTCAGGAAAACGCGCACGTGCAACTTGTATTTCTTGCGCTCCAAGTGGCGGAAGAAGCCGCGTACCCCGAAGAATCGCGCTTCGCCTTCGAGGATCAGGCGGCGATGTTCGGGCTCCAGTTTGGCCCAGGGGACATCGAGTGGAATTCCGCTTTGCCGGGCAAAGCGCTTCAGCTCGGCGGCCAGAGGGCGGTATTGCGGTTTGGTCCACGGCTCGATTGCACCTTCGCTCAAAGTCTTCGTCGGATCGGGAATCACGCGCTCGGGATCGAAATCGATGGTGTTGCCAAATCCTTGGCAGCGAGGGCAGGCGCCATAGGGGTTGTTGAAGGAAAACAGACGCGGTTCAGGCTCCTGGTAGAGAAGGTGACAACCTTTACACTCGAAACGCTGGGAGAAACGCAATCGTTCAGGAGCTTCGTCGCCGCGAGGTACAATTTCGAAGATGATCTCGGCCGACTCGCGATAGCCGATTTCGATGGCGTCGACGATTCGTGCCCGGGCGTCCAGGGAAACCGTCAGGCGATCGACTAGGACGAAAACAGGTTCGGCGAAATTCACGTCCAACAACGATTCTGGTGTTGAGAACTCGAAAAGCTGACCGCGTTGATACAGCCGGTTAAAGCCGCGGCTGCGGAGATCAAAGAGACGAGCCTTCAGAACGTCGGAGAACACCCCGGCGGGGGTAACTTTTCGCGGCTTCCGTTTTGGGACGCGACTCGGGGCCTGTGGTTCCGCCTGGCTGCCCGCCGAAACGGTTTGCAGGGGGAAGAGTGCGTTCAGCCGCGTACCTTCCGCTAGCGAAAGCAGCCTCTCGGCCACTTCATCGACCGTGTCCTTCGTCACCTCCTGGCCGCAACGAATGCAATAGGTCTGGCCGATCCGCGAAAACAGCAGGCGCAAATAATCGTAGATTTCCGTCGCCGTAGCGACCGTCGATCTCGGGTTTCGCGTGCTGTTTTTCTGTCGAATCGCTACCGCGGGAGCGATTCCGTCGATTAAGTCGGCATCCGGCTTCTCGATTCTTTCCAAGAACTGCCGCGCGTAAGCCGACAAGGATTCGACATAACGGCGCTGGCCCTCGGCGTAGATGGTATCGAAAGCGAGCGATGACTTGCCCGAACCCGAAACCCCGGTTACCACCGTCAGCGAGTTGTGTGGGATCTCAAAATCGATGTTTTTGAGATTATGGACTCGCGCGCCGCGAACAACGATCGTTTCCGTGGACATTCCTTGAGACATTGCCGCTCCCCGTGCCCTGGGGTTTTCAATCAGGGGCGTCCGGAAACCTATAGGCGGGGTGCGGAATCTCTTTATTATAAGGCAGAGAGAAATTCCTCACCGAAGCTAAGCTCGCAATCGAATCGTAGCAACGCGCATCGCGGGAATTGCCATCTTGATTGGTTCGCGCTCGCCATCGTCCTGAGCGCTAGGGTGTGGGGTGCTCGATCGTGCGCTTGCCTCCGCGTATTCCTTGTCGTACATTCACGCTGACTTCGCTTGGCCAAACGGTTACTATCTTAGCTTCTAGCGGGTATGCCAAAGACTTCAATCATCGGCGGAAAGCGGGCATGATTCGATTCCTAACGGCGAGGGTGGCCGAGTCTATGGCCGGGAGATTCTGGCCGGGGAGCATGATGGGCTTGCTGGCTCTACTGTTGCTGCAAATTCCTCAATTCTCCGATATTTACTCCTCAAAAAAGGCCAATGTCTACAACATGTTGTGGGTCCTGGTGTTTGGCTTTGCCACCCTCAACATCCTGGGACTCGTGCTACGACGCTTTGAACCGCGCCGCAGCGGACTGAACTTCGGCGAGATCATGGCCATCTCTGTCGTCGTGGTTTCCGTCCTGCTGTTGGGACTGGAAATGC
>JASHSL010000007.1 GCA_030040855.1 Terriglobales bacterium | reverse complement strand
GTTGATGTCCTTGCCTAAGGCCAGGGTGAGTTTCGATTTCGAGTCGATGAACTCCGCGGATTCAAGGTTCTCCCGCAGCCAAATGATCTCTCGTTCGCGGTTCGGCACCTGAATGCCGACGGTGGATTTACCCGGCATACGCTCGATCAGGATACTTTCCGCCTTGAGCGCGAGACAGAGATCGTCGGTCAGACTGGTGATGCGGCTGTACTTGATGCCCGCCTCGGGTTTGAACTCGAAGGTGGTCACGACCGGCCCGGGATTGATCTGTGTCACCTGACCGGTGACTTCGAACTCGCCGTATTTCGCGATGAGTACCTGCGCCAGAAGCTTGAGTTCCTCGGCGTCGACGGCATGCAGCTCTTCCGCACGGTGCACCAAGGAACTCGAAGGCAGTTTGAAGCCACCTGCGCTGCGAGGTAGGGTGGTCTTGGTCTTTTGGGCGTGATCCGCGCGATCGGTGACTTCCGGAGCTGCGACCGCCACCGGCAAGGGCGGCATGGCTGGGGTTTCCTCTTCGGCAAAGGTCCGCTCAATCCCCGTACGGACAGGCTCGGCCGGGGGCTCCGGGGCCACTGATTGGGTCGACACCCTGGGGGCTGTGACGGCCGGCTTCGGCGAGGCCCGCCTCTTCTCGAGTTCTTTCTGCATTCGCTTCTTGGTGCGCTGCTCCCTCCAGTCTAACCAGCGATTCCATAGGGCCACGGCAAAGGCAAACCGGGTGGGCACCCACAATTCGACCGCCGCGAAAGAAAAGGTTGTCGACAGGTACAGGGCCACCGCCAAGAGGGTCAAGCACACGATGTCGGCGCCGGCTACATTCAGATAATGGATCAGAAAATCGCCGACGATTCTTCCCACTAACCCTTCGATGGGAATTACCCCTTTCCAGCGCAGCGCGCCGGGCAGAAGAGCCAGGAACGCAGGGAAGAAAATCAGCAGACAGCCCGCTCCCAGGAGTTTGGCCGCCGGCGACCCAATCTTGTGCGATCGGAACCAGCGCAGCCCGAGCGCCAGGGCGAATACCGGCATCAGGAAGCTGCCGATTCCGAAGCCTTGCAGGACCAAGTCAGCGAGGAACGCGCCCACCACCCCGATCCAGTTGCGGGCCGTGTTCGATCCGGTGAGCACGGAGGCGCTGTCGAGCGAAGGATCCAGAGGGGAATAGGAGGCCAGGGCGAGGAACAGGAGGAGCGCGGAGACGCACAACAAGAACCCGATCAGCTCATTGAGCCGGCGGTTGCTGGTCGGCGTGAACGCCTGCGCCAGAGATTTCATAGGCGGAATGCCCCACAGGAATCGCAACTTGCTTCCTCGAGGACACAGCGGCCAGAGCGCTTCGATTATGCCAAGAAGTGTGCCAGGGAAACAACTCAGCACTGGCGGGCCCGTATCCACAGTGACAAACACAACCTGTGCGGCCCGACCGTTTGCCTACCCAAGCGACTGTGCCTGGGCTCGAGCAGTTTGCTCGACCGATCGCGAGACCTTGCGCTCGAAACTCGGAACGGCGTGCGAGACTCTAGCGGTCCTGGCCTTCCGAGGGTAGCTCGAGCAAGCTTCAGGCGAGATGCCACATCACGGCCAGGCCGATGACAACGATTCCTAGGACGATCCGGTACACGATAAAGACCTTAAGGCTGTTCGACTGGAGATAGCGGAGCAACCATCGGATGGTGCCGTAGCCGATCACGGCAGAGACCACGACCCCCACCAGGAAGGGGGCCTGCATCCCGGCCGGCAGACCTTCCTTGCGGAGTTCGTGTGCTTTGAGCAGTGCCGCGCCGGCGATGATCGGCGTCGACAGCAAGAAGCTGAAGCGCACGGCAGCCTCCCGCGTCATATTGCGGAACAGCCCCGCCGTGATCGTCGCTCCCGAGCGCGACACTCCGGGAACCAGGGCGAAGGCTTGCGCGCAGCCCACAATGAGCGCGTCCGCCAAGTTGATCTGAGTGAGCGGCTTGGCCAGGCGGCTGACCTTCTCCGCCCACCCCATCAGCAGCGCCACCACAATGAGCGATCCGGCAATCAAGTAAATGTGCTCGCGGAAATAGTCTTCCGCCGACCGTTCCAGCAACTTTCCCGCGATCGCGCCGGGAATGGTCGCCAGGGCGAAGAACCAGAGCAGCAGACGTTCTTCGCGTTCCTCCTCGCGAGTCAAGCTCTGGTCGGAACCGGCCGCCTCGGAAAATCGCACCACTTTGCCGCCCAATGCGGCTCGTATGATTTGCACCCAGGTGCGCCGGAAATACACGAGCACGGAAAGCAGGGTGCCGAAGTGCAGGGCTACATCGAAGGTCAACTCCTGGCCGGGGGAAAGCTCATTCCAGCCGAGCAACCGGCGCACGATGATCAAATGTCCCGAGCTCGAAACGGGAATGAACTCCGCCAAGCCCTGGATCGCGGCGAGCACAATCGCTTGGTAAATTGGCAAGATGGGTCCTTTCTAGATGCGGGAGATCAAAATATCCGAGACCCGGGCCGCTGGCTTCCCCACCCGGTTCGGGAACCTACCATCACTCCTCCGCATTCCCGTATGTGGGAATGCCTTGCGCAAGGAAATAGAGCAGACGCTCCGCCCGAGCTCCCCAATCGCTCTGGGGAAACTGAGTGGCTACCTTTTGCGCCAGCGCCAGGGCTTTGGCCTTGGATTCTTCGGATTTCTTGGGTTGAGTTTCCGTCTTATAAATCTCGATCAGGGCGGAAAGTCGCCAGGCTGCATTGTATAGGGCCTCGGCGGCCACGGGCGAGCTGGGATGTTCCTGGGCATACTTCTGGTAGATCTCTGCCTCCTTGAGGGGGCACTTCGAGGAACCCTGCCAATCTCCGCACAGCTTGTTTTCGATGAGGTGGAAGGCGGCCAAATCGGCCCACTTCGTTCCCGGGAACTTCTTCACCACTTGTTTCATCAAGTCTTCATTCATGCCTTCGCGCAAGTACGGCTCCTTCTCCCGGGCAGAAGGACGGGACATCACGTCGGCTTTCTCAATTTGCCAGCGGATGTCCGCCGAGCGGTACAACCCCTCGCCCGCCAGGGGCGAGTTGGGGAACAGATCGTAGACCTCGTAATAGAGACGGATGGCGTCCTGCGCGGCGCCGCGACGCCCCTGGCGCTCGCTGGCTTGCTCCTCGGAGTCGACCGCCTCGCCAAATAGAATCCGATCTCCATTCGGGGTGGAGGCATCGATCACTTGCTTTTTGAGAATCCATCCGGTGAGCGTTCTTTCCTCCGTGAGGTTGGCTTCCACTTTCCACCAATCCTGGCTGGTCTCGAGGATGATCACCTCGCGTCCACGCTCGAGCTGGCCCAGCTTGGATGACGTCGAATCCGGAGCTATGTAGAGGTTGGCCACCTGCAGCGCGGCTCCCCGCCGGGCTTGCGCCCAGCCATGAACACTCCCCGTCACGACAATGAGCAGGACGGCAACGGCGCGCACGCTGTCTCTCCTCGATCGAGGCACGAGGGGCAAGCTAGGTCCCCACGGACCGGAAACTTGATCGCGACCCTGCGCTCAGTGTATCGGTTTTGAGCTGCTCGAGCATGAGGGGATCGATATTTCCTCCACTGAGGATTGCGACGGTCGCTTTGCCATCCGGCAACCGATCCCGGTGGAATAGAAAGGCCGCCACCGCCACCGCGCCGCTGGGCTCGGCCACGGTTTTCGGGTTCCTGGACAACCGCCGCATCGCCTCCCGGATCTCCTCCTCTCCGACGGTGACGATCTTGTCGACATAATTGCGGATATGCTCGAAGTTAATTGGCCCCACGCTTTGGGTGCGAAGACCGTCGGCGATGGTTTGCGAGACTTCCTCCGCCGAAAACTGAATGATCTTGCCTTCCTCGAGGCTGGCCTTGGCATCACTGGCCAGCTCCGGTTCGACTCCGATGACCTTGGCCGCTGGCTTGCTAAGCTTAATGGCCGTGGCGATTCCGCTGATCATCCCGCCGCCGCCCACCGGAACGAGCACCGTGTCCACCTCGGGAAGATCTTCCAAGATCTCCAAACCGATGGTGCCTTGGCCGGCAATGATTTTTTCGTCGTTGTAGGGAGGAACCATCACATAGCCGTTCTGCCGCACCAACTCCTCCGCCTTCTGTTGGCGCTCGAGACTGGCCGGCCCAACCAGCACGATCGCGGCCCCCATGGCCTCGGTCGCTTGCCGCTTGATCGGGGGGGCATTGTCGGGCATGACGATGACCGCTCGGATGCCGAGCGCACGCGCGGCGTAGGCCACGCCTTGCCCATGATTGCCGCTCGAATAGGTGATCACACCCCGCGCCCGCTCTTCCGGGGTGAGCGAGGCAATCTTGTTGTAGGCCCCGCGAATTTTGAAGGCGCCGATAGGTTGCAGATTTTCCAACTTGAGATAAAGCCTGGGGGTACCCGGTCGGCTCCCGTCCTCCCTCCACGGGAACATCGCTAGCTCGGTGCGCACGGCCACCCCGCGCAACCGGGCTTGTGCCTCACGGATGTCAGCCAGCGTTACGATATGTTCTCCCTTGCTTTCTGGGGTGTGCTGCGAAGTTCGATCGCCGTCCGAAGATCCCACTTGCGGGTGCCGCTGCCGGGAACCGATCCCTTGGAGGCGAGCGAAGGCGCACCCTTCAGATTTCCAGAATGACCGGCATGATCAACGGTCGCTTCTGCGTCTGTTTCGAGATGTAGCGCTTCAGATCGGCCCGGATCTTTTCCTTGATCACGCCGTAGTCCGCCTTCTCTTCCTCACTCGAGACCTCGAGCGTCTGCATTACCAGTTGCCGTGCCCCTTCGGCAAAACCGTCTTCTCCCGGCTCAAATCCTCGGGTCACGATCTCGGGCGAAGTCTCCACCCGGCCCGAGAGCTTGTTGATGGCGATAATCGGTAACACGATGCCGTCTTCGCTGAGGTGGCGGCGATCCTTGATCACCAAGTCCTCCACCACATCGGTGCGCGAACCAGAATCGATGCAGATGCGGCCCGCGTTGACCCGCCCTGCCTTGCGGGCTCCCAACTCGTCAAACTCCAGAATATCTCCGCTCTCAATCAGCAGCACCTGGCCGACCGAGCCGCGCATCGCTGCGGCTAGTTCCGCGTGCAGGGCCAACTGCCGGTACTCGCCGTGAATAGGGATGAAATACTTGGGTTTCACCAAGTTGAGAATCAGCTTCAATTCTTCCTGGCTGGCGTGTCCGCTGACATGCACCGGCGGCGACGACCCATCTTCATAAATGACGTGGGCTTCGCGGCGGAAGAGATGGTCAACCATGCGGTAAATGGCTTTCTCATTGCCGGGAATAATGCGGGACGACAGGACGACCGTGTCGCCCTTTTCGATTTTGGCGTGTTTGTGGTTGTCAACCGCAGCCCGCGAGAGTGCCGACATGGGCTCCCCTTGGGTGCCGCTGATCAACACACAAACCTTCTCCGGGGGAATGTTCTTCATCTCTCCGGGCGAGATCAGCAGGCCTGGGGGAATCTCCATGTAGCCGAGATCCTCGGCAATTTCCGCCGAGCTCACCATGGAACGGCCAACAAACGCCACCTTGCGACCATGCTCCCAAGCCAGTTCGACCGCCAGCTTGATGCGATGGATCGAGGAGGAAAAACAGGAGATGAACAGTCGCCGCTCGGTACGGGCAAATACTTCGTCAAACTTGCGCCGCACGGCGCGCTCACTGGGCGTGTAACCCTTGCGTTCGACGTTCGTGGAATCCTGGAGAAGCGCCAGCACTCCTTCTTTGCCATACTCGGCAAAAGCGTGCAGGTCAAACAAGCGGTTGTCGGTCGGCGTGGGATCGACCTTGAAGTCCCCCGTGTGCAGAACCACGCCCAGCGGGGTGTGAATCGCCAACGCCACGCAGTCCACCAAGCTGTGGGTCACTTGGATGGGATGGATGGTGAAGGCGCCGATCTTAAATCTCTCGCTAGGCCGGATCTCGCGGAGATCGACTTGGTCGAGGAGACCATGCTCATCCAGTTTGTCTTCTACATAAGAGAGCGTGAATTCCGTGCCCCATACCGGGACGTTGAGCTCGGAAAGCATCCAAGGCAGCGCGCCAATATGGTCTTCATGGCCATGGGTCAGAACAATGGCCCGCACCAGAGGCCGATTCTCGATCAAGTAGGAGATGTCGGGAACGACGATGTCGACACCCAGCAGCTCGGCTTCGGGAAACATCAGCCCGGCATCGACGACGATGATGTCGTCACCCCAGCGCAGGGCCATGCAGTTCATCCCGAACTCGCCCAACCCGCCGAGCGGCACGACATGCAACTTCCCTGTTGGCATCGGAGGCTACCTGATGCTAGCACACTCGAAGCCGTTCCGATCCTCGAGGCAGTTTCCGGGCTCGGGAATCAGCCCCCACCGGGGAACTCGGGTGGTGCTCGCCGGTTTCTTTCCGTCCCCCCGGCAATGGCGTTAAGCTGTAGATACATGTTCGAACAGAGCCCAAAATCTTGGCTGAAGAAGAAATTGGAAGCCGGCTTGCGGCGCGGCTTCGAGCGGGCCTACCAGACGGTTCGAGTAGATTCGCAAGCATTTCTCTCCCAGCTGAGGATGTCATACGGAATGCCGATCGCGAGTTTTCAAGGCGTCTATTCGGTTGAGGTGGGCCAGCTCGACGCCATGGCCAGTCGTGTCATTCAGAGCGGCATGAGAATCGCGGCAGCCGAGGGGGCAGGCTTCGGCTTGGGCGGCCTGATCACCATTATTCCGGACCTTGGCATTCTTGCGGCCATCACCGTGCGAACCCTGCAGAAGCTCAGCTTGCTCTACGGTTTCGAATTCAACACCGAGGAAGAGACTGCCGAACTCTGGATTGCGGCGGCCAGCGCCGCCGGGGTAGACATCAGCCGCGACCTGTTAGAGAAAGAAGTGGTGAATCGCTTTGTGCCGCGGGTGATTCGACGCATCGCAATCCAAGCCAGCCAGGAAGCGGTCGAGAAATGGTCGGGGCGGCTGATTCCGATCGCAAGTTCACTCATCGGAGCCAGTCTCAACTATTACTTCGTGCGCGCCTGGGGGGAGCGCGCCAAAAACCATTTTCGCGAGCGCCATTTACGGATTCGCAAGCATCGCGAACCGCAGCCGCTTTCGACGGTGGAGCATCCGGCTCGCCTGCCCGGCTGACCCTGCAGCCTGCGCTTCTCCGAAAGCCATTTCCGGATTCAGCAAAATCGGTCCCCGGATCCGTCATCCGGGCCACTTGGCTCATAGCGCAGCCAATCTTCCCGCTCCAGTCTCCGCTCGGTCTTCGCGTCCCGGTATTTCACAATGACCGGCGCGTACAACGACAGGTTCCACTTGGCCGCTGGTTCTCTTTGCAGGGCTCGCGATCCCGGTACGACGACCGCATTCTCAGGCACTTCGAGCCCCCCTTGATCGGTTGCGCGATAGATCTCGGCACGCACAAGATCATAAAGCGGCGTGGAACGGGTAAGGATCGTCCCTGCAGCCAAGACGGCTCGCGCCCGCACCAACGTTCCTTCATAGACCCCACAATTGCCTCCGACCAGTACATCATCTTCGATGACAACGGGAGCCGCGTTGACAGGCTCGAGCACGCCGCCGATCTGGGCCCCCGCGCTCAAATGCACCCGCTTGCCAATCTGCGCGCAGGAGCCCACGAGCACGTGCGAGTCCACCATCGTACCCTCGTCCACATAAGCGCCGACGTTGATAAACATCGGCGGCATACAGATCACACCGGGGGCCACATACGCACCCAGCCGCACCGAAGATCCGCCGGGTACAACCCGCACGTGATCCTCGACGGCAAAACGGCGAAGCGGAAAGGTGTCCTTATCGACGAACGAGAGACTGCCATCGCCGGAAATCTGGCTCAACTCCCCCAGGCGAAATCCGAGCAGGATGCCTTGTTTTACCCATACCTGGACCGTCCAGCGGCCGTCCACCTTCTGGGCGGCGCGAATCTTGCCTTGGGTTAACTGTTCTCGGAATTCGAGGAACGCCTTCCGCGCTTCCGGATTACGTTCCACTTCACCCGAGGAGGCAAGGCGCTCGATCAAGGACTGGAGGGATGGCATGAAGCAAAAAGTATAAAGGAAAGCCCAATTCCGCGGCGGAGAGAAGGCGAGTGCCATCCGCCCTCGGGCCGGGCTCCGTGTTGCGGTTTCAGA
>JASHSL010000542.1 GCA_030040855.1 Terriglobales bacterium | reverse complement strand
GACAAGTTGACCCAGTTGCAAGTTTTCCGAAAGGGTCTGTTCCATGACGAACCTCCTTTGAATGTGGCAGCTCCATGGCCGCCGAGGAGTGCATCATGAAAGCTAATGTGCTGTGATTCCAAGAGGAACTGCTGAGAGGCAAGGACTTACTGCAGCGACTCTACATAACGCCCCTGTGCACACAATATGCCAGTGTGACGTCCAATGACTCGTGACCGAGTCGAATACGAATGGTGTTCACTGATACGCCCTCTTCGTGCAAGGTATCGGCATAGGTCTTGCGGAAGCGGTGAAGCTCGGCGCCTTCAACTCCAGCTTTCTTCGCAATCGCCTTCAGCTTGCGCAGGAAGTGCCCATCGGGGTTCCCGTTTCCGTTTGGAAATACCAAGTCGTGTGGCTGGGCATTCCGCTCTCGCATTCTGTCCTTGATCTTCCACACGAGCTTAGCCGGGATTGGGATGAATCTGTCCTTGGCGGACTTCTTTTTCTTCTTGCCCTTAAGATGGAAATGGCGCCAGGGCTTTGGCTGGACGTGCATCGTGCATTTTTCCCAGTTGAAGTCGGCATACTCGGTGTTCTGCATCTCGGCATCCCGAACACCAGAGTTCAGAAACAGACCGTAGAGCAGTTTTTCTTCTTCATCCATGACCGCAAACATGTTCTTGAGTTCCTGCTTTGTGTAGGGCTTCGGTGGCTTCTCTGCGTAATCGACTTCCGCCAGGATTTTGCCGGCGACGAAGATGTCCCGTGTACGCAGGAATGTGTTCAGGGTTTCGAAGATGTTGTGAACCGTGCGATCGTCCAAATCGTTCTCATGCTCTCGTAAGAACTTCACGTACCGCAGAAGCTGCTTGCGATCGATCTGGTCTAGGTGGCGCAGGTTGTTCTGCGCGGTGAAGTCGAGGAAGAATCCGAGCCGGTAGTTGTAGGCCCGCAGCGTCTTCTCGCTCTTGCCCTGCTGGTCTTTGCCCTGGAAAAGCTGAAGCTCGGCGAACCATTGGTGAACAGCGTCGGTGATTTTCGTTCGACCCGAGTCGTCCTGATTTTGAACGACTGGCACGTTCGCGTCGAGAGCCTCGAAGTATGCCTGCTTGCGCTCGCGGGCGGCGATTGCCTCATCCAGGTCGTCGCCGACATGTTCCCACGGGCGGGTGCCGTCAGCCAGCGAGTATCGCAGGAAGTAGGGACCGGTGAGATCGGCTGGGCGGCGCCCACGTCCGAGATTGACCTTCTGATAGCGCCGGGCGTTGCCTTTGCCGACCTGGCGATAGAGTGTGACTGCCATCTTGCCTCCAGTGCTTAATACCGCGGCGGAAGCAAAATGATTGGAATTTGGTAGTCAGTTGGTAGTCACGTACTGTAAGTAGCAGAAATTTAAAGGACTGGCGGAGAGGGAGGGATTCTAAGCCGCCACTCAAACAAAGGCTAAATCATTGATCCTCAGTATGGACCCTAAATTTTCCCGGTCGTACTGGGCACGATTTGCGGCTGTTTAGTAGCCGTCCACGTAGCCCTTGTACCCCTCAGAGGCGAAGAAGTAAACCACATTTGTGAGTAGCCGCTCCGAGGATATAGCCACCCAGCCACCCAGTGATAGGCAGAACAGTTTTCTCCCGCCGCCTCCCCGAGTTATCTTATTTATTATAAATAGCTTACAAGCAGCCGGCAGCGGACTGCTCCTCGCGGCGTTCGGCGACGTTCCTTTTAGCCCCTTCCAACCGAAAGGAGCGCTTCCATGTATACAAGAGTCGTTGAAGTGACCGATAACGGCTCTCGATGGGCCACTGGCGCACTTTGTGCATCATTTAACGAGTGGTATATTGGTAGTATGAAAGAGAAGACATCTATCACACTATCTAGTGAAGTCCTGGCGAGGATCGATCTTTTAGCTGGATCGAGGCACTCGCGTTCAGCCTTCATTGAACGCGTGCTCCGCAGATATTTACTTGAGCGCGAGCGGGCAGCCGTGCAGGCGCGTGATTTGGAACGAATCAACAATGCTGCTGATCGGCTCAATTCCGAGGCGGCGGATGTAATGGAGTACCAAGCATCTGTGGAGTGATTGGCTGGAGCCGAACGTGAAGCGCGGAGAACTTTATCGTGTGCATAAGCCCGGAGGCGATCCTAAGCCGTACCGGATGTTTGTCGTTGTGAGCCGACAGGTGCTTATTGACTCAAAATTCTCGACAGTGATATGTGCACCGGTCTTCACCAGTGGTGAAGGATTATCAACTCAAGTTCCGGTTGGGCCAGAAGAAGGGTTGAAGCACTCAAGCTGGATCATGTGTGACAACCTTGTTAGTCTTCGTAAGGCCGATCTTACGCATTACATTGGGTCCCTTTCGAGATCTAAGATTGCCGACGTGAATCAGGCTCTCAAGATGGCACTCGACCTTGTTTAGCACTGAGCACCGGATGAAATAGGCGGATCGCGGTGGGTAGGTAGAACGGACCGTCACAGCGTTTGCCGCGAAAAGCGGGCCGACATCCATGAGGCGCTTTTCTGCCTTTGGCTCGCTCTCCTCGGCGGGAACTTGCTCTCTGTCACAACAGAAGATGAAAAACCTCGATCCGTGAGCCGTCACCATCGAGGCGACTCGCACGTCCCGGAGGTTCGATCAGAGGCGATCTTAAAAAGTCCACATGCATGGAATCTACTCTCCAAGGGGGGGCCATTACCCAGGGGAATGCGATGCGGCCCATCTGGCTCAACTTGTTAAAGGCGCCGGATGCTTGGCAAGGCTTTGCAAAGAATGTCAAGGCGCAAAACATAACGAAGCCTGCTTTCCAAGAAGAATTTTGCTAAAGTCATTCCCGAATGAAAGGAATTATGAAATTCGACGCTCTTAAAGAACCTGGCCGCCACCAGGTACTGTGCGTTGAAGAACTGTGATGTGCTCAGCGAACGGGAAACAAACTCCAGCTGGCCAAGACAATCGTTTGAAGAAAATCACAGTGGCCAATTACCGACGGGATCCACACTACGCTCGGATTGTGAAGGCAGTCGAGGCTCTCCTTCCAGAAAAAGATTCGTTGCTCCCGTTCGGGGGAGTGTTCGTTTACCTGTTGCTTTCCCAGAGGAAGTATGGCACCCTACCACCCTACCTGTGGGAAACCAAACGAGAGATATGATTAAGCCCAAAAAAGACGTTCATCAGGGCACGCTGGGCCTGATGGTCCTGAAGACGCTGGATGTCCTTGGGCCGCTGCACGGCTACGGAGTCGCTCGACGTATCGAGCAAATCAGCGGAGATCTCCTTGCCGTAAACCAGGGAACCTTGTATCCCGTACTGCTGAAACTGGGCAGGAAGGCGCAATCGCATCCGAGTGGGGTGCCTCTGAAAATAACCGCCGGGCACGTTTCTATCGTCTGACAAGAGCCGGACATAAGCTGCTTGAGGCTGAGGCTCGGGACTGGCAGAAAACAGCGGCGATCATCGCTCGGTTCTTCGAGGCGAAGGCGGAGGATCTGGCATGAGATTTCTAAGGCGGTTACTGGCGCGTTTTGTGAACTTCACAACGAGGCGGCGACATGATCGGCGGCTACAGGAGGAGATAGAGGACCATCTTGCTCAGCAGACGGAGGAGAATTTTCGCGCCGGTATGCCGCCGGCAGAGACGCGCCGCCAGGCAGTCCTGAAGTTTGGGGCGCAGGAGGCAATCCGTGAGATATATCACGCGGAGCAAGGACTTCCGCTCATCGAAAATCTTTTTCAGGATTTGCGTTTCGGATTTCGTACCCTGCCAAACTCGCCGGGATTTTCTATCGTCGCGATTCTTGTTCTGGCACTCGGTATAGGCGCGCTCACTACCGTAGCCACCTGGACAAATGCCGTTCTTTACAATCCATGGCCTCACGTGGCGGCGCCCCGTGAGCTTCATTTTATTGATGCGACAGTCCTCGGTGGCGAGGGGTATTCCCTCCACTACGACCAATACCACTTTGTGCGCGCATCAGGGCGTTCCTGGGAGAATGACGCCGTCGCCTTCGCCAACACCCTGGTAAATCTCGCAGAGCCGGGGGTACAACCGCAGGCCATCACCGCCGGCCTGGTCTCATCGAACTACTTTGAGTTCCTTCGCATCAGGCCGCAGAGCGGCCGTTTCTTCCAGCCCGATGCCAACGACCGCGCTTACGGCACAAACGACGAGGTCGTTCTTTCCGATGCACTGTGGCGCCAGCGCTTCAGCGCCAATCCCTCCGTGGTAGGCCGCACGATCTCCGTCAACGGGCATCTCTTCACGGTCGTTGGTGTTGCCCCGGTAGACTTCGCCGGGATCTTCGGAGGAGTTGCCGAGGCGGCGTGGATTCCGCTCTCCGGTCTGCGCGCCCTCTACGCCGATTCGGGGCCCGATCCCTTCCACCACTACGGTTTGCAGGTAGCCGTTCGCCTTCGTCCCGGCGTACGCGACACGGTCGCGGCGGCCGAACTCCACACGCTGGCCCGAGCCTTCGCCGTTCAACATCCTGACGGTAATCTGGCTCACTGGGATCTGAACCTGAGAGATGCCGCGCACTTCGAAAGGGGCCTTTTCGGCACAGTTGGCCAACAATTGCCGCTTTTGCTGGGAGCATCAGCCCTGCTCATGGTGCTGGTCTGCATCAATATTGCTTCGTTGCTTGGCCAGCATGCGGCTTGCCGGCGGCGTGAAGTTGCCATCCGCACCGCATTGGGTGCCACTCCAGCCCGCATTGCATCGCAGGTACTCGCTGAAACCGGCTTGCTGGCTTTCGCTGGGGCGTTGACGGGATGGGCGGCTAGTCTGGCCATGACGCGGGCGCTCTACATATTGCTGCCAAACTTCGGTATGCCGCTGGCCTTTAACCTGCGCAGTGACGCGCGCATTTTGCTCTTCGTCACAGCCGTCAGCGTCGCGGTCACGCTGGCCTGCGGTATCTATCCAGTGCGCCAGTCCCTGCATGTCTCGCAGAACGAGGCACTGCATGAAGGCGGTTCAGCCGTTACCGGTAGCTCGCGGAACCGGTTTGGCCGCCGGATACTGCTTGGCTTGCAACTCGGCATCTGTTTTATCGTCCTGGTCTGTTGTGGTCTGCTTACCCGTACGGCGCTCAACATCGTGAACCGCACCACCGGTTTTGACCGCGCCAACTGTCTGACTGCGAGTCTGGCTCTTTCGCGCTCGGGATACAACGAGCAGCGGGGCCTGGCATTTCAAGCAGCGCTTCTCGATCGGCTAAGAGCTGCGCCAGGCGTACCCTCCGTCACGCTCACCTCCCATCTGCCAATGGGTGACGATGGCGCATACAATACCCGGGACATCAGCATTCCGGGATACGTCCCCGCAAAAGTCGAAGACATGGCAGTGGTCACCGATTTCGAAGGTCCCGATTTCTTCCGCGTCATGGGCATCGGCATGCAACAGGGCCGCGAGTTCGACACGCATGACAACGCATCATCCGCAGCCGTCGCCGTTATCAACGAACCGATGGCGAAACGCTATTGGCCCAAAGGCGACGCCATCGGCAGCAGTGTGATCTTCGACAAACTCTCCCGCCGCATTGTCGGCATCGTTCGCAATTACGCCTACTCCGATCCGGCGGACACCGACCCCTCACCCGTGCTGTTCCTTCCCTTGGCCCAGCACTACTACTCCGGCGATGTCATCGTGGCGCTTCGCGCGCGTACGACGCCTTCGGCCATTACTGCGCAACTCCGCAAGGTAGTCGCCGCACTCGATACTTCGTTACCACTTGAAAACGTGCGCACGCTAGAAGACATAACCGGCCAGCGCTATCAAATGTCACGTCTTCCCGCTGAATTATTGGGCGTCTACGCCGTTTGCAGCATGCTTGTCGCTATGATCGGCCTCCATGCTGTCATGGCAAACTCAGTCATCGAGCGCCGTCGCGAGTTCGCTCTACGCATGGCCCTTGGTTCCACACGTAAGGCGATCTTCCAGCTCGTCCTGAAGGGGAGCACGGGGACGGCAGCCGTCGGTCTTGTGACCGGCGGTTTGGGATCGATCACTGCTGTACGTCTGGTGCGCTCCATGCTCTTCGGAGTCGCACCATTTGATCTGGCGAGTTATTTGGCGGCATCAGTGCTTTTGCTGATCATTGTTGTTCTTTCCGGTCTGTCGCCGGCCCGTCGCGCCGCATCAGTCGAACCCATGCAGGCGCTCCGCTCTGAATGAGATCCGCGAGGGGGTCCGGTCGATGGTCTCATTTGACAAGAACAGGGCGATAGTCACTAACCCCCGATCACGGGTCCGCCTGGCAGTAGCGAGCCCATCCGCAGCATGGTGCGCAAGGTTAAGTCTCGGCGATCACACTTTCTGACATGCCGCACTTTCAGCGGTAGTGTCAAAGCGGCCGAATGCCTGGTTGATCTGAGCCTGAGCGCGTTCCCCTTGTTCCGGAGCTAGATACTTCATGGTCATCTCAATACTCTCGTGACCCATCCAGTGTTGCACGGTTCGAATGTCCACCCCGCGCCGAAGTGCCCAAGTCGCAAATGTATCCCTGAACTTGTGAAGCCAGAAATTCTGCGGGTTCATTCCAGCCCGCTTCGCGATCCCTTTGGCGATACGCAGGAAGTGACCTTCTGGGACACCTTGGTTAGTCCCAAAGATGTAGCGACTGGTCGGATTCTTCAACCTCCACTCTGCCAGCTTGCCTGCTAGGCTGCGCTCCAGCGGAACCACCCGGGACTTCCCGGTCTTGGTGCGAAAGTCTTTCTTGGTACGAAAGTGAACTACCGGTTCCAGCCCAAGGTTCAGATCAGACCACTCCAGATTGGTAAGCTCCCGCTCGCGGGGTCCGGCTTTCAAGTACAACTCAAAGGCCAGAGCGTCGCGCTCTCGCACCCCATGGAAAAAGAACTTATCCATTTCCTGCTGGGAATAGGCTTCGGGCGTCTCTTCCACCGGGGTGGGGCGCTCGTTTTGAGGCAGCAGCTTCTTATGATCAACCTCACAGAAGTGGAGGAAGCAGACGATGGAAACGTAGCGGTTACAAACCGTCCTGTGCGAGACTCGCTCCCGTTGTTGGGCGATCCAGTCCCTGAGATTCTGTCGGGTGATTTCCCAAGGTAGCTTTCGCTTGACGATGTCGAGAAACTCCCGCGTGACCTTTGCGTACGACGTAATCGTATCGGGATCTAGCGGAGAGCCGTCCTTCTTGAACGTGGTCCGCCTGTCCTGGAGGAACGCGTCGCGAAGTTCCTCAAGAGTTTGTGGGGGAGGAGGTACGGGCTTCGCGCCTTCCTTTTGCTGAAGGCGAAGGTCGGACTCCTTCTTGAACCGGGCCTCTAAGGCTTGGCTGATATCTCGACCCACGGTGAGCCACGTGCGCTTTCCCTCCGGGTTGAAGTAGTGAAGGCAGAAAATTCCTCCGGTTTGAGGGTGGCGACAATTGACCCGCTCATAATGACGACGGCCCTTTTGATCGGTGATTCGAATGTAGAGGGCAACGCTTGGCAGTGAATTGACTCTCGGCATTTGCTATCTCCTTGAGAGCCAATACTGAGAATTTCAATAGGTAGCCGAGTTTCGTAGCCGGAAATTCAAGCTACTGATTCGAAAGGGCTGGCGGAGAGGGAGGGATTCGAACCCTCGATACAGGTTTTGGCCCGTATAACGGTTTAGCAAAGCATCGGGCTTCTTTCTTGCGACGCGTATTCAAGCACTTGGCACCCTGTGAGTGCTTCTCAGTCGTGCGGAATATACCTCACAATCACCTTAATTGACACCCAATGTGTCACCCGAGTTGTCCAACAAAAACCCCCGCCCCTCGACGGTGGCATGGGACTCCTACCACCTTGCTAGCTAGCTATTGCATAAAATTCTTTCTGCTACTGACCCGTCAACTCGCGAGATGGAATTTCGCCCCGCAGGGAGAATTCGTGGCACTTGCCTGAGCAGGCGCCATCTGTGCCCGACTTACCGAGAGGGAGGGCCTGACGTACGAAGAAGCCCGGACCCCAAAAGGTTCGGGCTTCTTCGTTATGCGAAACAAGGTTATGCAGCAAACGCCCGTCAAGGCGCCACTGTTATCGTGACCGGGATGCTGTTACTGAGCGAGCCGGAGGTTCCGATCAGCTCAATAGTTGTAGGTCCGCTCGGCGCGCGTCGGAAAGCGCTCCAGGTAATGGTCACAGTTGCGCTGCCATTGGCTGGCGGAGTTACGGGGTTGGCCGTGGCCGTCGCCGATACTCCACTGGGGAATTCATTGACGCTCAACTCCACTGCAGAGTTGAATCCATTCAAGCTGGTAACGGTGAGGGTCGTGGATACGTGCCCGCCGTCATCAATGGTGAATGAAGAGGACGACAACGACAGGGTGAAGTTCTTGGCTCCGGAAGAAGCATTCACCGTGAGAGCAATGGTCGTGGTTTGAGTGATCGAGCCGGAGACTCCGGTGATTGTTACCGTAGCCGTGCCTGTTGTTGCCGAGGAAGATGCGGTCAGTGTGAGGGTTGAGGTTGCGCTGGCGTTCGCCGGCGGGGTCACGGGGTTGGTTGAGAACGTTGCGGTGACGCCGCTCGGCAATCCGCTGGCGCTCAGTGTGGTCGCGGAATTAAAGCCGCCGGCACTGGTAATGGTGATCGTGCTGGTTCCGCTGCTGCTCTGCGTTACGGTCACGGAGGCAGGAGACGCCCTGAGGCTGAAGTTCGGCGACGACGGAGCGTTTACGGTGAGCGAAACGGTTGTGGTCGCCGTCACGCTCCCCGACGTTCCCGTGATGGTAACTGTGGCCGTTCCAGTCGTGGCCGTGCTGCTTGCCGTCAGCGTGAGCGTGCTGGCTGAGGTTGTTGGATTCGTACTGAAGGTAGCCGTGACTCCGCTCGGCAGGCCGGATGCAGCAAGAGTTACGCTGCCCGAGAATCCGCCCAGATCGGTCACCGTGATAGTGCTCGTGCCGCCGCTTCCCCCTCGTGTGATCGTTACGCTGCCCGGCGACGAGGCGAGGTTGAAGCTCGGCCTCGAGGATCCGGCGAGCGCGTTGAGCAGACCACTTCCGTTGGGACTTCCCCAGCCAGTCGCCAGGTCGTATTCAGTCGTTGCCGAGTAGCCGTTGGTACCGCTGGTGATGTCGTGGAAGTCAGAATCATAGTTTGAACTCAACCCAATCGTGTACAGACTCGGATTGATGAAGCCGAGCGTCTTGTTGCCATTGGCAACGGACTGCTCATTGACGAGAGCCAGGTAGCCTGCCCACATCGCAGTCGCAAAACTAGTGCCACCGTACTCATTGGCAGTGCAGGCTTCCTGGTCGGCGCAAACGTAGAACGTGGAGTTTGCGTTTGCCGAAACATCCGGACCGTTGCGATACGTCTGCGAGCAGCTCGAGCATCCACTGGCCGTGGCCGTTTGCCAGGAAGGAATAGCGAACTTATCCGGAGACA